>JBEKLW010000082.1:0-13798 GCA_050008815.1 Bryobacteraceae bacterium | reverse complement strand
CGAATGGTGTCGAGCTTGTCCGGCCAGTCGGTGGGGTTGTGCGGCCAGGCCAGCCAGGTGGCTTGGTGCGGCTCCCATTCCGCCGGCATCGAGAAGCCCAGCGCGGCCGGGGTTGGTGGGACTGCGGTGCGTGCATCTGGCATGTGTCGAGTGCCCGCCACGTGCTAGTCTAGCGTCTTACCAGCCTGTCCCGCCGTGGCGGCATTTGTGCGCCGCCGGCGGAGAACGGCCGGACCAGCATCGCCATGGCTAAGGATAAGAAGACACCCCGCCGCTACCGCGAAGACCTTTCCGAGGCGCCGGACTGGCTGCGAAAGAAGAAGTGCCCCAACCGGGACAAGTACCTGGCGGGCCAGCGCATCCTGCCCAAGAACCTCACGGGCAGGGAGAAGCTCACCGACATCGTCGATCACGCCTTTCTCGCCTACAACTCGGCCCGGCTGAAGGAAGGCTGCCGGCTGTTCGTCGACAAGATGCTCGAGCCGGACGTGACCATCGGGATGAGCCTGTCGGGGGCGCTCACGCCGGCCGGCCTGGGCTGCTCCTCGATCGTGCCGCTCATCAAGGCGGGTTTTGTGGATTGGATTGTCTCGACCGGCGCGAACCTCTACCACGACCTGCACTTCGCGCTGAACTACCCGGTGCACGCCGGCAGCTTCACCATGGACGACACCGAGCTGCGCAGCAACGACATCGTGCGCGTCTACGACGTGCTGCTCGGCTACAGCGACTGCCTGATGGCCACCGACGAGATCCTGCGCGGGATCCTGGTGCAGCCCGAGTTTCAAAAGGAGATGGGCACGGCCGAGCTGCACTACTTGCTGGGGCGTTATGCCGCCGAGTGGGAGCGCAAGGCCGGTTTGAAGGACGTCTCCGTGCTGGCCGCCGCCTGGCGCGCCGGCGTGCCGTGCTACACCTCCTCGCCGGGCGACTCGACCATCGGCATGAACGTAGCGGGCGTCGAGCTGCGCGGCAACAAGCTGCGCATCAACCCCTCCGTCGACGTCAACGAAACCACCGCCTTCGTGCTCGCCGCCAAGCGCGCCGGCGGCAAGAGCGCCGTGGTGCTCTGGGGCGGCGGCAGCCCGAAGAACTTCATGCTCCAAACCGAGCCGCAAATCCAGGAAGTGCTGCGCATCAAGGAATACGGGCAGGACTACTTCCTGCAAGTGACTGACGCGCGCCCCGACACCGGCGGCCTGAGCGGCGCCACACCGAGCGAAGCCGTGAGCTGGGGTAAAGTGGACCCGACGCGGCTGCCCGACGCCGTGGTTTGCTACACGGACACCACCATTGCCATGCCCATCCTCACGCACTACGCGCTGGCCAGGCACAAGCCCCGGAAGCTGAAGCGACTCTACGCTCAGCGCGCGACGGTGGTGAAGGCGCTGGCGAAGGAGTATTTCAAGCACACCAAGGTGAAGATGGTGGATGGATCGGACCCCATCCTCGACTGACCCACTCCGCTCCCATGACCACGCGCCAACTCCAAGCCATCGCCAGAAAGCACGGCACGCCCGTGGTGGTTGTTGACCACGACGCGATCCGCCGCAATTACTCGATCTTCCGCAAGCACCTGCCCAAGGTGCAGGCCTACTACGCCGTGAAAGCCAATCCCGCCCCGGAGATCATTCGCACGCTTTACCGGGCCGGCGCCAGCTTCGACGTGGCCTCGTTGCCCGAGTTCATGATGGTCTACGAGAACATCCGGTGCCTTCCGCCCCAGGAGCAGCAGGACTTCATCTGGGACAAGATCGTCTACGCCAATCCCATCAAGCCCAAGGAGACGCTTCGGGTTCTGGATCAATACAAGCCGCTGGTGACCTACGACAACCTGGCCGAGCTGCGCAAGATCAGGCAATACGCTCCGCACGCCGGCGTGGTGCTGCGCCTGCGCGTGCCCAACACCGGCTCGATGGTCGAGCTTTCATCCAAGTTCGGTTGCGATCCGGGCGAAGCCGTGGACCTCGTCGCCGAGGCCTTCCGCATCGGCCTGGTGGTCGAGGGCCTCAGCTTCCACGTCGGCAGCCAGTGCACCAACTTCGAGAACTTCGTCCAGGCGCTCAACATGGCGGCGGCCGTCATCGGGGAAGCCAGGGCGCGCGGCCACGAGATCAAGATCCTGGATATCGGCGGCGGCTTCCCGGCGCACTACAACCGCCACGTCAAGCCTTTCAGCGCACTGGCCCGCAAGATCAATGCCGAGATCGATCGCCTGTTCCCCGGCGACATTGAGATCCTGGCCGAGCCTGGCCGGTTCCTGGTGGCCACAGCGGCAACCACCGTGGCGCGGGTCATCGGCAAGGCCGTCCGCGACGGCAAGCCGTGCTACTACATCGACGACAGCGTCTACCACACCTTCTCCGGCATCGTCTTCGACCACTGCCAGTACCACCTCAAGGCGTTCAAGAAGGGGCGGGCCGAGATCTGCGCGGTCTTCGGCCAAACCTGCGACGGCCTGGACGTCATCTCCCAATCCGAGGAGCTGCCGGAGCTGGAGATCGAGGACCTGGTCTACTCAGAGAACATCGGCGCTTACAGCGTCGCCTCCGCCACCTTCTTCAACGGCTTCCCGCCCACCAAAGTCGTCCATGTCAACGAGTAGCCATGGTGTCGCGAGCGGCGTGCCGTAATCCGTCCGTAGGAACGTGCAGCGCGCACGAACTCGATCCGCGGGGGCGGTGCGCCGGAATGCGGCATCCACCCCTCGGGTGGAGCCGGCGCTCGCCGTAGCGCGGGCACTTCTGTTGTTTGGATCCGTTCCGGACCTGCCTGCCGCGTCGCCACTCCTGGCGACGCAGGGCGAGTGCGGGGACATGCCCGGGTAGCGTTGTGCCACACGTCGGCTGTCCGGCCACGGATGCCAAACGACGGCAAAGCTCGCGCCACGAAGTGGAGGCCACGCCGGCCTACGGACGGATTACGGGCCTGCCGGCCTCCCGCAAGCCGCAGCCGAAGGCGTGTGAGAAGATCGGGCTAGAGGGCGTACCTCGAGGAGGGCTGATGGAAGGGTTTCTGCTCGGCGCGGTTTCGGCGCTCTGGCTCGGCATCCTGACGGCGGTCAGTTCCTGTGCGCTAGCCACCAGCATCGCCGCGATGGCGTTCATCGCCAAGGAGCTGGGCTCGCCCAAGCGAGTGCTTCTAACCGGCACGCTGTACACGGTCGGTTGCGCGGTGGCGTATGGCGCGCTGGCTGCGCTCCTGAGCGCCAGGGTATTCGTCCTCGCGGACGCTTCCTTCTTCCTGGAAACGTACATGAACAAGGCCCTGGGTCCGATTATGTTCGTGGCCGGCATCCTTCTGCTCGATGTGCTCCCCGCGAGTACTTCGGCTTCCGGCGTGACAGCCCGGATCGCCGTTCGTCCGGTAACCTCCGGCTGGCTCGGCGCGGGCCTCCTGGGCATACTGTTTTCGCTTTCCATCTGCCCGGCGTCGGAGGCGCTGTTTTTTGGCAGCCTGATCCCGCTCGCGGAGAGTCACGACTCCACGGTCCTGCTGCCTTCTCTATTTGGGATTGGGTCGGGCCTCCCGGCGTTTGCTTTTGCCGTGCTGATCGCGCTCGGCGCCCAGCGCGTCGGCCAAGCGCTCAACCGCCTGGCGCGGTTTGAGACGTGGGCGCGAAGGATTGCCGCCGCGATCTTCATCGTGGTGGGGATTGGTTTCTGTCTCAAGTACATCTTCGAGGTGCAAGTATGAGGATTCAGGTGGCCGGCGAGACGAATTCCGCGATCCCGTTCTGGTCGAACGCGGGCTCCGCGAGCTGCCCTTCATCGCCGAGATCAGGAATGAGCTGGCGGATCGCCTCGCTCTAATGCCTTGGAAGCCGGAAGCGCCTGTCGGCCCGGAGCGGCTCAGAGAGCTCGCGCGCTCCGCCCGGATGAAGGAACCGGCTGCGAGCCGGACAGAACGTTAAGAGAGCAGATTATGGCAAACGCACAAAGTGTTCCCCGGCTTTCTTTCCTGGACCGGTTTCTCACCGTATGGATCTTTGCGGCGATGATCGTCGGCGTCGCGTCGGGCTACCTGTTTCCGGGGATCGTTCCCTTCCTGAACCACTTCAATGTGGGGACAACGTCCATCCCCATCGCCATCGGCCTCATCCTGATGATGTATCCGCCGCTCGCCAAGGTGAAGTACGAGGAGATGGGCCGCGTGTTCGGGCGCCGAAAGGTGCTGGCTCTCTCGCTCATACAGAACTGGGTGATCGGTCCGCTTCTCATGTTCGGGCTGGCGGTCCTCTTCCTCCGCGACAAGCCAGAGTACATGACCGGCCTGATCATGATCGGCCTCGCGCGGTGCATCGCCATGGTGATCGTATGGAACGATCTGGCGCGCGGCGACCGGGAGTACGCCGCCGGCCTGGTGGCGTTCAACTCGATTTTCCAGGTTCTGTTCTTTTCCGTCTATTCGTACTTCTTCCTCGCGGTGCTCCCGGGCTGGTTGGGCATGACCGCGGTCCGGGTGAACATTTCCATGCGCGACATCGCCGAGAGTGTCTTCATCTATCTCGGCATCCCCTTCATCGCCGGGTTTTTGACCCGGTTCCTGCTGATCCGCGTGAAGGACAAGGAGTGGTACCAGACCCGCTTCATCCCGAAGATCAGCCCGATCACGCTGATTGCCCTGCTGTTCACCATTGTTGTCATGTTCTCGCTGAAGGGCGGCATGATCGTGCAGTTGCCTTTAGATGTCGTTCGCATCGCCGTTCCTCTGAGTGTCTACTTCGTGGTCATGTTCTTCGTCTCGTTCTGGATGAGCGCGCGCGTCGGCGCGACCTACCCGGAAGCCGCGACTCTCTCCTTCACGGCGGCTTCGAACAACTTTGAGTTGGCGATCGCCGTGGCCATCGCGACTTTCGGAATCAACAGCGGAGCGGCATTCGCCGCCGTGATCGGACCGCTGGTAGAGGTTCCCGTCCTGATCTCTCTGGTCAACGCCGCCCTGTGGATCAATCGGCGGTACTTCGGCGGCCGGTTTGAGACGGTGACGGCGTGCCGCCAGCAGGAGGTGTAGCGATGCCGCGGACAGGCACACAGGGATCCTTGCTTCGGGACCTGCTCGACGATGGGACCGATCCGGTTGCCGTCTTCCTGTTGGCGTCAGGCCAGGGAAATGGCGCCTTCGCCGCGCCCCGAACGGTGTGAGAAGATCGGGCTGGCGTTCTGCTACAATCGTCTGTCCTGATGGTCAAGAGCGAGCCCGAGTTGCGCGAGGATATCGTCGAAATCGGCCGGCAGGTCTGGCAGAAGGGCTGGGTTGCGGCCAACGACGGCAATATCAGCCTGCGGCTCGACCAGGACCGCGTCCTGTGCACCCCCACCGGCGTGTGCAAGGGGCTGATGCGCCCCGAGGACCTGATCATCTGCGACATGCAGGGCCGCAAGCTGGCGGGCAGCAAGGAGCGGACCTCGGAGATCGCCATGCACCTGGCGATCTACGGCCTTCGCCCGGACGTCGGCGGCGTGCTGCATGCGCATCCGCCGGTGGCCACCGGGTACGCCGCCGCCGGCCGCTCGCTGAACCTGGCCCTGCTGCCCGAAGTGGTCATCGCGCTGGGCTGCGTCCCCCTGGTCGATTACGGGCTGCCCGGCACGCGCGAGCTGACCGATCCCATGCTGCCGCTGATCCCCAAGTACGACGCGCTGCTCATGGGCAACCACGGCGCGGTCTGTTACGGCGAGGACGTCTGGAGGGCCTACTTCCGCATGGAGACCGTCGAGCACTTCGCGCGCATCTCGCTGGTGGCCGAGCTGCTCGGCGGCGCCAATGTGCTGCCGCGCGGCGAGGTGCTCAAGCTGCTCGAATCCCGCTCTCGATACGGCGTCAGGACGCGGGCGGGCGGGGAGCCGGGCTGCCCGCTCGCCGCCGAGGAGTTGGGCCGGGGACAGATCACGCTTACGCGCGAAGAGCTGATCGCGCTGGTGGACGAGGCCCTGCGCGCCCGCGGATTGACGTAGACTGGGTCGTGGGCGGCGGCCGGCGGCCCCGCCCGCGGGAGGACTTATGGGTGAAGCGCTAGGAATGATCGAGACCCGCGGTTTGGTGGCCATGATCGAAGCCGCCGACGCCATGGTCAAGGCCGCCAAGGTCGTGCTGGTCGGCTGGGAGAAGATCGGTTCGGGCTATGTAACCGTGCTGGTGCGCGGCGACGTGGCCGCGGTGCGGGCCGCCACGGACGCCGGCTCCGCCGCCGCGCGCCGCGTCGGCGAGCTCATCTCCGTCCATGTCATCCCGCGGCCGCACCCCAGCCTCGAAGAGGGGCTGCCGATCGGCAAGGCGCAGGCCGTCGCGGCCAAGTAGCGCTAACCGCGCGGCTGGGCGCCTGCGGGGCAGTGGCCGAGCGTCCAGTCCGTGAGATACGTTCTTGCGCAAGTTTCTGGAGAGAAGCGAATGATCCTGGCCCGCGTCGTAGGCACGGTGGTCGCCACGCGCAAAGATCCGCGCCTGGAAGGCAAGAAGCTGCTCGTGCTCAAGCTCATCACCCCGGACGGCAAGGACGAGGCCGGCTACGTGGTGGCTGTCGATACGGTCAGCGCCGGATTCCGCGAGACCGTTCTGGCCGTGGCCGGCAGCTCCGCGCGCATGGCCGAAGGCTGCAAGGACCAGCCGGTCGATAGCGCTATCGTCGCCATCGTCGATACCGTCAGCCTCGACCAGAGGAAGTAGCGCTATGTACCTGGGGCGTGTCGTGGGCCGCGTCTGGGCCACCGTGAAGAACCAGAACCTCACCGGCCAACGCCTGCTCATCGTCCAGCCCGTCACGCCCGAGGGCAAAGACACCGGCAAGCGTCTGGTTTGCACCGACATGACCGGCGCCGGCGCCGGTGAGCTCATCTACTGGGCGCGCGCCCGCGAGGCCAGCTTCGCCTTCCTCCCCGAGGAAGTCGTCACGGACGCAACCATCGTCGGCATCGTCGATGAGGTCCACCTGCAGAGGTCCTGAGCCATGCTGATCGGACTAGTCGTCGGGGATCTGGTCGCCACCCGCAAGCACCCCAGCCACGAGGGCCTCAAGCTGCTGCTCGTCCAGCCGCTCAACCTGGACGGCACGGACCGCGGCGACCCGGTGGTGGCCGTCGATTCGGTCCAGGCTGGCGTCGGCGACCGGGTCCTGCTCACCACCGAAGGCTTCAGCGCCATGACCGCGGTCAAGCGCCCGCACAGCCCCACCGAGATGGCGGTAATCGGCATCGTGGACGAGATCACCCTGGTGCCGGGGACGAAGTAAGGGTCCCCCGCCGAGTAGACTCGGCCTGCCCGCGGAGGACTTGTACCGCTGCGGGCGACTCTGTCTGCAGCCGAGATCATGCTTTGCGGTATCTGGCCTGTGGGAGTATAATCGTCTTGTGAGAGTCAAGACATCTATCACACTCCCGGAGGAGCTCCTGGGGCGGCTTGACCGTCTGGGGAAGAACCGCTCCGCGCTCCTGGAGCGAGCCGCGCTGGCCTATCTGGTTCGCCTCGAAAGAGAGGAGCGGGACCGAAGAGATGTCGAGATCATCAACCGCAACGCGGAGCGCTTGAACCGCGAAGCGATGGATACGCTGGACTACCAGCAGTTGCCGTGAAGCGTGGTGAACTCTATTTGGTGCGAAAGCCGGGGTCCCAAGACCCGCGCCGGCAACGCGTCTTCGTCATAGTGAGCCGGCAAGCCCTGATCGACTCCCGATTCTCCTCCCTGATTTGTGCGCCAGTGTACTCGCGGCATGACGGCCTGAGCACCCAGGTCCGTGCCGGCCCGGATGAAGGGCTGAAGAGAGAATCGAGCATCCACTGCGACGAACTGGTGAGCCTTCCCAAGTCCGCCCTCGCTCATTACGTGGGGTCTCTCAGCGCCGCCACGCTCAGGGAACTGGATCGCGCGCTGGCTGTGTCCGTGGGTTTGGACAGCTTCGAGCCGCTCGGCTTTTGATACTGATCTCGGCAAGATCCCCAACCGGGGGAGTGAAGCGCGTGCGAGCGCGCGCCGCGGCAGATCGCTGGTGAAACATCCGGGCTAGCAACCGCGCGCCCGCCGCACGTACACTGGAATGGAGCGCACTTGGCGGCGCGGAGGCACAGCGCACTTGTACAAAGCCATCCTCCTCGACTTGGGCAAAGTTGTAATCCCCTTCGACATCGAGCGCGGCTACGCCGCACTCGAGCCGCACAGCCCGTACCCGGTCGGGGAGCTGCGCAAGAGAATTGCCTCGGCCGGCATCGTGGACCGGTTCGAGACCGGCCAGCTCTCCTCCCAGGAGTTCGTCGCCCGGTTCTCCAGCCTGCTGGGCATCGAGGTCGGCTACGAGCGGTTCTGCGAGCTTTGGAGCAGCATCTTCCTGCCCGGCTCGCTGGTGCCGGAAAGCCTGCTGGCCGGCCTGCGCCGCCGCTACCGCCTGCTGGCGCTCTCCAACACCAACGCCATCCATTTCGAGATGGTTCGCCGGCGCTACCCCATCTTGGCCCACTTCCACGATTTCGTGCTCTCCCACGAGGTGGGCGCCGCGAAGCCGGATCCGAAAATCTACCAAGCCGCGATCGATCGTGCCGGCTGCCGTCCGCAAGAGTGCTTCTTCACCGACGACAGCGCGCCGTTTGTCGAGGCGGCGCGGAGGCTGGGCCTGGATGCCGTGGGCTTCGAGTCCGCCGCTCAACTGGAGCTGGAACTCGATGCACGCGGTATCGAATGGTGTTGATCCGCCCGCCGCACCGGGGCACGGTGGAACCGGGCGCCCCCGGCTGCGAATCGGCGGTCTACTGCTCGCCGGTCTCGGTCACCCTGGCCTTCAGGCGGCCGCGGGCCAGGCGCACGCCGATGAGGGACTTCGCCGGTGCGCCGGCGGCGTCCTTGAGAATGCGGCCGCCCGCGTCCTGGACGATGGCGTAGCCGCGCTCCAGGACGCGCAGCGGGCTCAACTGCCCGAGCTCGGCGGCCAGGGGCCCCAAATGCGCCCGCGCCTGGGCGATGCGGGCGCGCAGCGACTGCGCCGCAGCCGCCTCGGCCAGCTCCAGCCGCCGCCGCGCGCGCGCCAGGCGCAACCGGAGATCGAGCGCCATCAGCCGCGCCGGATCCACCCTCGACTCGCCGTGGAAGCGGATGTTCAGCACCCCCTGGCGCCGGTCGATGTTCTGGATGCCGATGCGCTCGGCTTGCGTCTTCAGCACCGAGTAGTCCACCAGATAGGACACCGCCTCCGGCGGAGGCCCGTAGCGGTCTGCCAGCTCCCCGCGCAGCTTCTCGGCCTGCTCCGGCGCGCCGGCCTCGGCGATGCGCTTGTAGGCCCGCAGGCGCTGGCGCTCGTCGGCGATGTACTCGGGCGGGATGCGCAGGTCCAAACCCAGGCTGATATTGGCGTGGATCTTGAGGGGGACCTCTTCGCCTTGCAGCTCGCGGACGGTCTCCTCCAGCATGCGGACGTACATGTCGAAGCCCACGGCATTGATGTGGCCGTGCTGTTCTCCCCCCAGCAGGTTGCCGGCGCCGCGCAGCTCCAGATCGAGGGCCGCGATCTTGAATCCCGCGCCCAGGTCGCTGAACTCCTTCAGCGCCGCCAGGCGCTTGCGGGCGGTCTCGCTTAGCTCGGCATCGGGCGGCACCAGCAGGTAGGCGTAGGCGCGGCGGTTAGAGCGGCCAACCCGGCCGCGAAGCTGATACAGCTCGGCGAGCCCGTGGCGCTCTGCGTTTTCCACAATAATCGTGTTCGCAAGCGGGATGTCGAGTCCATTTTCTATAATAGTAGTGCAAACCAGCACGTCGAAGTCGTGCCGCATGAAGCCCAGCATCGTCTTCTCGAGCTGCGCCTCGCTCATCTGACCGTGCCCCACGCCAATCCTGCACCCGGGAACCAGCTCCTGGACCTGGGCCGCGCGCGCCCAGATCGTATCCACCCGGTTGTGGACGTAGTATACCTGCCCATTCCGGGCCAGCTCCTGCTCGATGGCGGCTCGCAACAGCTCGGGCTGGAAGTGGGCCACGACGGTCTGGATGGCAAGCCGGTCTTTGGGGGGCGTTTCGATGACGGAGAGGTCGCGCAGCCCCAGCAGCGACATATGTAGTGTACGGGGGATGGGAGTCGCCGTCATGGTCAGCACGTCCACGCTTTGCCGGAGCTGTTTCAGCCGCTCCTTGTGCCGCACGCCGAAGCGCTGCTCCTCGTCGACCACCAGCAGGCCCAGCTCCCGGAACTCCACGTCCTTGGAGAGCAGCCGGTGCGTGCCAATCAGGATGTCGACTTTCCCGGCGGTCGTATCGGCAAGCACGGCCTGGATCTCCTTCCTGGACCGGAAGCGGCTGAGCATCTCGACGCGAACCGGGAAGGGGGCAAAGCGCCGCTTGAAGGTCTCGTAGTGTTGGAAGCAAAGGACCGTGGTGGGGGCGAGCACGGCCACCTGCTTGCCGTCGCCGAGGGCCTTGAAGGCGGCGCGCATGGCGACCTCGGTCTTACCGTAGCCGACGTCGCCGCAGAGCAGGCGATCCATGGGCTGCTGCTGCTCCATGTCGCGCCGGATGTCGCGCATGGCGGCGAGCTGGTCGTCGGTCTCGGCGTACTCGAAGGCGTCTTCGAACTCGCGCTGCCAGTTGCCGTCGGCGGAGAAAGCGAAACCCTGGGCCAGCCGACGCTGGGCGTAGAGCTTCAGAAGCTCGTCGGCCATGTCGCGCATGCGGGTCTTCACCCGCTTCCGGGTGCGTTCCCAGGTGGCGCCCCCGAGCTTGTCGAGGGTGGGTGCGTGCTCGCCCGAGCCTCTGAACTTCTGGATTAGATCCAGGCGCGTAAGCGGTACATAGAGCTTGGCCTCGCCGGCGTATTCCAGCAGCATGTAGTCGCCGGTCTGGTCGCCGTGGCTGATTTGGCGCAGGCCCTCAAACCGTCCCACGCCGTGCTGCTCGTGGACCACGTGGTCGCCCGGCTTGAGGTCCGCCAGGTCGGCCGCGAAGGCCGCCAGGCTGCTCTTGGAGGGCGCCCTCTGGACGGCAGCCTCGGCGGCGCCGAACAGGTCCTCGGAACCGAACACCGCTAGGCCCGCGTCGGGGAAGACCACGCCGCGCCGAATTTGACCCTTGACCAAATACGTGTTGGCGACCGAGCCGGCCAGGTAGGCCCGCTCGGCCAGGTAGGAGGGAGTGGCCTGCGAGGGTTCCAGACCCAACTGGAACGGCACCGAGTACTCCTGGAACAGCTCGGCCAGACGCTCGATTTCGCCGTTGGCGGGCGCGAAGAAGACCACGCGGCCGCCATTGTCAACCCACGAGCGCGCCTCGCTGACCGCCACCTGGACGTTGCCCTGAAAGGACATTGCCGGGCGGCTGGAGATGTGCAGCGAGCCGGGCTGGTCCGCGACCTCGAGCTCGCGGAAAACCACCTGGGCCGCGGCCCGGGCTTGCGAGGCTATGTCCTCCCACCGAAAGAAGATGCGCTCCGGGGGGCACGGCGAGGATCGTTCCGTGTCTTCCAGGCGCGTCCAGAGCCGCTCTGCGGCGGCTCGAAGCTGCTCCGGCTCATCCCACAAAACCAGCGGCTGCTCCATCAGGCTGAGCAGGGACGCCGAGCGCGGCCGAACCAGCGGCGCCAGCAGCTCCCAGCCGGGGAAGGGCGCGCCCGTATCCGGGATCTGATCCGGGCCGGCCGCACGTGAGAGGTCGGAGAACAGCGACCGGGACTTCGGATACTCGACCAGCGGCAGCACCCTGGCCTCCTCGGCACGGTGAACCGAGCGCTGGGTGTCGGGCTCGAACCGCCGCATGGACTCGATCCGGTCGCCGAAGAACTCGATGCGGAAGGGTTTGCCGGCCTCGGGCGGGAAAAGGTCGAGGATGCCGCCGCGGATGGAGTACTCGCCGACCATCTCCACCGGCTCGCGCCGCTCGTAGCCGATGCTTTCCAGGTGCGCCGCGACGTCTTCCATGGGGATCTCGTCGCCCACCCGCAGGGTGAGGGCGAGCTGGCGGTAGAACTCGGCGGGCTCGGTCTTGAGCAGCGCCGAGGCGATAGGGGTGACGGTGATGGGCACGCGCTCGGCGGCCAGCCGCCACAGGCCGATGGCGCGTTGTGCGCTGATCTCGGCATGCGGGGAGAGCCGCTGGGCCGGCAGCACGTCCAGCGCCGGCAGGAGTTGCGGGTGGGGGATGCCGCGGCCGGAAGCCAGGAGCTGGAAGAAAGTCTCGATCGACTCCGCGAGGGCCTCGGCTTGCCGGTTGCCGTCCACGACGACCAGCACCGGCCGCTCCAGCCCCTGCCACAGCAGGACTGCGTAGAGCGCCTTGGCGGTAAGAGTCAAGCCCGATACCGCCAAGGGCGGCGGCGGTTCCTCCGGGCGGGCGCTCAGCAACGCGCGGAGGACTTCCTGGAAGGCCGGATGGTGGCCCAGCCCGCTGAACAGGTCGCGGATGGCAGGGTGAGTCACTTACGAGACAGGATTGCTTCCACGATACCAGTAGTAGAATAACCCGGCTCGAGCGGTAACGCCAGAACCTGGCCCCCGGCGGCCTCGACTTCCTCGCGGCCGGCGATGAAGTGCGCCCAATCGGCCCCCTTCACTAATATATCGGGCAGAACGGCCGCGATCAGTTCCCGCGGCGTATCCTCATCGAAGAACGTGACCGCATCCACGGCGGCCAGGCCGAGCGCCAGGGCGGCGCGGTCCTGCTCGGGAATGAGGGGCCGGGTGGGGCCCTTGTGACGCTGCACGCCGGCGTCGGTGTTCAGCGCCAGGATCAACACGTCGCCGAGCGAGCGCGCCCGCTCGAGCAGCCGGATGTGCCCGGGGTGCAGGATGTCGTAGCAGCCGTTGGTGAAGACAACCGTCTTGCCCTGGCGCTTCCACTCGGCGCGGGCGGCGACGAGCTCTTCGCGTGTGTAGAACCGGCCCACCGTGCCATTATCGCGCGGCGCTGGGGGCGCGGCACGTGCCCGGATGTTTCACCAGCAATCTCCCGCGGCGCGCGATGGCAGCCTGTGGCACGGGTGGGCGGTCACAGAAACCGGAACAGACAGCCATTGTTCGCGTGGGCAACTCCCTCGCCCTCAATGACCTTGGAAAGGGAAACGTTCCGTCTGTCCCCGGTTTTTCACAAGCCACAGGCCACGGGCTCGATGCCACAGGCCATAATGGTCGGGTGGCGTGGGCGCGGATTGTGGTGCGGGCGACCAACTGGCTGGGCGACGCGGTGATGTCGCTGCCGGCGCTTAGGGCCGTGCGCGCGCGCTTTCCCGAGGCCAGGATCACGGTGGCGGCGCGACCGTCGGTGGCGGACCTGTACCGGCGTGAGCCCGCTGTCGATGCGGTCAGCAGCGCTCTGAAGACCTGGCGCGGGCGGCTGCGCTGGGCGGCGCAGGCGCGGCGCGAGCGCTTCGACGCCGCCATTCTGTTCACGAACTCCTTCGATTCGGCGCTAGTGGTGTGGCTGGCCGGCGTCCCGCGCCGGATCGGCTACAGCCGCGACGGTCGCCGGGTGCTGCTGACGGACCCAATCGCGGTGCCGAAGCCGGGCGAGATACCGCCCCACGAGCGCTTCTACTACCTGGAGCTGCTGCGCCGGGCCGGGATCCTGGAGCGGCTGCCGGAAGCCGAGCCGATCGTGTTGGCGGGCGCGGGCGAGGCGCGAAGCGCCGGGTTGGAGCTGTTCCGGCGGATGGGTTTCGCCGCGCCGGCGGTGGGCGTCAGCCCGGGCGCACAGAACAGCCGCGCCAAGCAGTGGCCGCCGGAGCGGTTTGTCGAGGCGGCGCGCATCGTAGCCGGCGAACTGGGCGGGGCCATCGCGCTGTTCGGCTCGGCGAGCGAGCGGCCGCTCTGCCAAGCCATGGCCGAGACCATCCGCCGC
>JBEKLW010000081.1:0-8160 GCA_050008815.1 Bryobacteraceae bacterium | reverse complement strand
GGGGTGAGTCCTCGACGTACTGTTCAAGTACGCCTGCGGGCTCACCCCGTCGCGCGCCTTGAATCTGCCGGCCTCGCGCGGCGCCTCGCTTCGAACGGTGTGAGAAGATCGGGCTAGCCGGCTGGCGCGCACTCAGCGCACGGGCAGATGCGGCGGAGGTGCTCGTAGGAGTAGATCCCGGTCGAATGGCCGTCGTTCCAGCGCAGACGGACGGCGTAGTTGCCCACCGGCTCCAGGCCCTCGATCTTCAGCGCGGGCTGGTACATCTGGAAGGGGTTGCTCGTCTGCCGGCTGGCGCCGGAGGACGCGTCGTGAGCAGCGCTGCACTGGGCGCACGGGCAGTGGTCTCGCAGGTACTTCAGCTCGTAGTCGCTGTGGTGCCCACCCTGCCAGTCGATTCGAATGCCCTTGGATTTCGATACGGCGATGTGCTTGGGAACGAATTGATTCATGGGGGCGGATGAGCGGTGCGCCTCAGCAGCGCTCGATGTCGCGAATGCCTGGAATACGACGCATGGCGGCGACAATGCGCTCGAGTTGCTTGGTGTCCCGCACTTCGACGGTCATGTCCACGACGGCACTGTCCTTGTCGGTCTGCCGCGCCTCGAGGCCGCGGATGTTGCTGTTCTCATGGAACAGCACCGAGGTCAGCTCGCTCAGCATCCCCGGGCGGTCGTCGGTCTGCACTACCAGCTTGACCGGGAAGGATTGGCTGGCTGCGCGGGCCCACTCGACGTCGATGCGCCGCTCCAGCTCGTACATCAGGTTCTGCACGTTCGAACAGTTCGTCGAGTGCACCGCCACGCCCTTGCCGCGCGTGACATAGCCGACGATCGGCTCGCCGCGGATCGGGTTGCAGCACTTGGCGCGGTAGACCAGCAGGTCGTCGATCCCCTTCACCTTGATGACGACATCGCCCCCCTCGGCTGCGGCCCCGGCTGGCGTGGCTTCGGCCGCCGGCTGCCCGGACAGGGGCGGCTCCTCGGACTCCTGGACGGTGTTCGGCGCCAGCTTGTGCAGGATCCTCCGCGGCGAGAACTTCCCGTAGCCCAGCGCGGCGTACAGGTCCTCGACCTTGGCAAACCCGTACTCGGCCGCCACCTTCTCGATTTCGGCCTTGCCCAGCCTGGCAAGCTGCACGCCCAGCCGGCGCGCTTCCTTCTCCAGGTACTTCCCGCCGATCTCGATCGCCTTGGCGCGCTCCTCGGCGTTGATCACCGTGCGGATCTTGTTCCGCGCCCGCGAGGTCTTCACCAGCGCCAGCCAGTCCTTGCTGGGCATGTGGCCCGGCTGCGTGAGGATCTCGACCATGTCGCCGTTCCTGAGCGCGTACTTGAGCGGAACGATGCGCCCGTTGACCTTGGCTCCGACACAGGAGTGCCCGACCGCCGTGTGGATGGCGTAGCCGAAGTCGATGGGCGTCGAATCCCGCGGCAGCGCGATCACCTTGCCCCGCGGCGTGAAGGTGTAGACCTCCTCGCGGTACAGGTCCACCTTCAGCGTGGACATGAACTCGCTGGAATCGCGCATGTCCTGGATCCACTCCAGCAGGTGGCGGAGCCAGGCGATGCGCTGGTCGTCTTCGCCGCTGTCTTGCTTCCCCTCCTTGTACTTCCAGTGCGCCGCAATGCCCTGCTCGGCGACGCGGTGCATCTCCTCGGTGCGGATCTGCACCTCGAAGGTCTGCCCGCCCGGCCCCATCACCGAGGTGTGCAGCGATTGATACAGGTTCGGCCGGGGGATGGCGATGAAGTCCTTGATGCGCCCGGGGATCGGCCGCCACTCGGTGTGGATCACCCCCAGGGCGGCGTAGCAGCTCCTCACGCAGTCGGTGACGATGCGTACGGCGAGAACGTCGTAGACCTGTTCAATGCCGATCTTCTGCCGCTTGAGCTTTTCGTGGATCGAATAGGCGCGCTTGATCCGCCCTTCGATGCGCGCCGGGATCCCCTCCCGCTGCAGTAACGCCGCGATGTGAGCCTCGATGTGCTTGAGAAACTCCTCGTTGGCCCGGCGCCGCGATTCGATCGCCTGGGCGATCTCGTTGTAGCCGTCCGGATCGAGGTACCGGAAGGCCAGGTCCTCCAGCTCGCCCCGGATACGGCCCATGCCGAGGCGGTGCGCGATGGGCGCGTAAATGTCGAGTGTCTCCTGCGAAATGCGTTCCTGGCGTTCGCGCGACAGCACCTCGAGCGTGCGCATGTTGTGGAGCCGGTCGGCCAGCTTGACGATGACCACGCGCACGTCGTCCACCATCGCCAGCAGCATCTTCCGCACGCTCTCGGCCTGGCGCTCCTCGCGGGAATAGAACTTCAGCTTGCTCAGCTTGGTGACGCCATCCACGCACTGGGCCACCTCCTCGCCGAACTGCTTCCGCAAGTCCTCCGGCGAGATGCCCGTGTCTTCCAGGACGTCATGCAGCAGGCCGGTCTGGAGGCAGACCATGTCCATGTTCATCCCGGCCAGGATCAGCGCGACGTTCAGCGGATGGACGATGTAGGGATCGCCGGAGACGCGGAGCTGCGCGGCGTGCGCCTGGAGCGCGAACTGGTAGGCCCGCTCGAGCGGGGAGAGGTCCTCGCGAGGGCGGACGGCCCGGACCTTGGCCTCCAGATCGCGGTAAAGCTGCTCGGTCAAGGCGGGAGGCCCGCCTGCCGGCAGGGGCGATCGAACGACCTCGGTCGGCTCGGACGCCATGAGAAAGCAAACGGGCGGCCTGGTCCGCCGCCCGTCATTCATTATAACGAAGTGAGCGAGGTGAGCGCGCGCTCAGGACGCCACCCCGGTCCGCCGCCTCATGCGGCTTCTATCTACCTCGCGCCTCCCCCGGCAGGCATCGTCGTGGCCGGGAGGTTGGCCTTCTCCTTGCGCGTGTCCAGCGTCTTCTGCAACCAGGCGTCGGCCTGCGCGATGTCGGCCCTGTATTCCTCCGCCGTGGCCGCCAGGTCCGCCCGCTCGCGATAGAGGAGGTTGAGGTAGGCCATCGCTTCGTCGTACCGGGGATCCAGCTCCAGGGCGTGGTCCAGGCTCCCGATCCCTTCATTGATCATGTCCCAGTAGGTGGCTCGAAGCTCTTCCCGCAGCTTCTTGTCCTTCAGCGGACCGGGATCCTCCTGCCTCATGCCGAGCGAGTTGCGGGCCTGCTGGAGAATGGGATACCACTTGGCCCACGTGATCACGCCCAACGTGTAGAAGGCCTCCTTATTCTTCGGATCCACCCGGCCCAACCGCTGGTACCAATCCCGCGCTTCGTCGAGTTTCTTGAGCTTCTCCTTGAGCGCGGTGATGCCTTGCGTCTCGTTGTAGTTCGCGCTGGCCATGGAGGCGATGGCCACGGTGTCGTTCGGATCGTTCCTCAAGACCTCCAGGAACTGCTCCTTGGCGGCGGCCAGCATCTGCTGGTTCTCGGGCGATTCGGCGCCCGGGATGTACTGCTGATAGTAGGCCATGCCCAGATACAGCCGCGCGGTCTTGAAGGTGGGGTCCAGCTCGACGGCTGTCTTGAAGTGCTCCACCGCGGTCGTGTAGCGCGCATTGCGGAACGCCTGAACGCCCTTGTTGAGCTGGTCGCGCGCCCTCAGCTTCTGGCACCCCGAGCTGAAGACAACGCCCAGCACCAGCGCGAGCGCCGCCATTAAACAAGTCCATTTCCGGTTCATGCTTGCTCCTGTCGAGGCCGGGCGCTTCACTGGCCGGCTTCAATTTTCTGCGTCATCAGCCCGACCCTGTCGATCCCGGCGCCCTTGGCCATATCGATGACCCTGGCAACCTCCCGGTACTCCAGGTCCGGATCGCCCTTGACGAAAACGACGCGCTCAGCGCGGATCTTGAAGATCTCCTCCAGACGCGACTGGAGCATGCTCTCCAGGACCGGCTCCTGATTGATCAGCAGCGTATGGTCACGGTTGATCGAGATCACTACCGTGCGCTGGTCGGACTGAGTCGGCGGCGCCCCGGGCGGAGTGGGCTGGGGAACCAGTGCCTCGAGTCCCTTGGGCGTAATGGGCGCAATCACCATGAAGATGATCAGCAGCACAAGCAACACGTCGATCAGGGGAGTGACGTTGATGTCAGCTTTGGCCCCGTGGGAACCACCCACTACCATTGCCATAGTCTCTTCTCCTTCTAACTCCAAACCCTCAAAAGCGCTCTCCAGACTGCCTGCCGCCGCGGCGCCGGAGGCGCGCCGCCGCGCGCGGCGCCTCACTGCCCGGCAGGGGCTGCCGCCCTTCTCCTCTCGTCCACCTGCTCGGTCATCAGCCCGAGCTGGTCCACACCGGCTGCGCGCAGGTTGTCGATCACCTCGACCACCCGCGAGTACCGGGATCGCTGGTCGGCCTTGATGTAGGTTGTCCTGTCGAGCCGATTCGTCAGCAGGTCCCTCACTTTGGGCGGCAACTGGTCCGGGGCGAGCAGGGTCGTGCCCAGGTAGGTCTTGCCGTCACGCGTGATCGCCACGACGACGGCATCCTCCTTCTCGGCATTGGCCATGTTGATGGGGTTCCTGGTCCGCACCAGGTCTACGCTGACGCCCTTGGAAAGCATCGGCGTGATGACCATGAAGATGATCAGCATGACCAGCATCACGTCCACCATCGGGGTCACGTTGATGTCTGCGACCGGTGGCGCCGCCTTGAACTTTTTCATGTTCGTATCCCCTGTCAAGCTCCGTCGAGCCGCGCCCGCGAGGGGTCCGGAATCCGGACCCCTCCAAGCCTCGGTTCAACTCGCTGGATTGAATCTTCTGGCGCGCTACCTAGCCGCCTGCTGCGACCGCTTCAGGAAGTAGTCGATCAACTCCGAACTGGAGTTGCCCATCTCCACGTCGAACGATTCCACCTTGGTGGTGAAGATGTTGTACATCCAGACGGCGGGGATGGCCACGAACAGGCCCACGGCCGTGGTCACCAGCGCTTCGGAGATGCCTCCCGCCACGGCGCCGATGCCAGTCGATTTCTCCTGGGCCATCTGCTTGAACGCGTTGATGATGCCCACCACCGTGCCGAACAGCCCGATGAACGGGGCCGTCGAGCCGATCGTCGCCAAGCCCGCGACGCCGCGCTTCAGCTCGGCGTGCACGATGGCCTCGGCGCGCTCCAGCGCCCGCTTGGAAGCCTCGATCTCTTCCCCGGGAATCTCGGAGCTGATCTGGTGGGCGCGGAACTCCAGAAGACCGGCCACGACCACCTTGGCCAGGTGACTCTTCTTGTAACGGTCGGCGATCTTGATCGCCTCGTCCAGTTTGCCCTCGCGCAGCGCGCCGGCCACCGCCGGAGCGAACTGCCGCGACTGCTTGCGAGCCGCGTTGTATGCCATCAGGCGGTCGATCATGACACCGATCGACCACGCCGACATGATGAACAGGGCGATGACGACAGCGCGCGCCATCCAGCCCATCTGCCGCCACAGAGCGACCACGTCCCAACCTACCGTGGAGCTTTCCTGCTGGAGCAGCAGCAATCCCCAAACTTGAAGTTGCAGAAACATGTGTCTATCTTCTCCTGCGAGTTGAAGTTATGTTACGGCTTCTGGCCGGGGGCCAACCCCTCCGGCCGCCAGTCCAAAAAGCTACTGACCACCCAACGTGAAGTTCACGTCGATCTGAGTAATCACCTCCACCGGCTCTCCGTTCAGGAGCGTCGGCTGGTACACCCACTGCTTCACCGCCTCTTGCGCCGAGGAAACCAGCAGCGGGTGGCCCATGACGAGTTGCAGATTTCGAATCGTGCCGTCGGTCCCGATGACGGCCGTGAAGCGCACTGTGCCCTGAATACGCGCCTGCCTGGCCAGCGCCGGGTAAGTCGGCTTCGGCTGGCGGATCAGCTTGGCCTGCTGCACGTTGCCGCCGACGCGGATCCGCTGCACAACCACCTTCTTCTCCTCCCTGACCGGCGGAGGAGGCGGTGGCGGAGGACCCGATGGAACCGAGCCGATGATGCCGCCGATCACGCCGCCCGGCCCGCCGCCCGGGACGCCACCCGGAACGCCACCCACGACGCCGCCCCCGGTCGCCTGCGGAACCTCATCCTCCTTGATCATGGCGATCTGCCTCGGGATCACCTTCGGCGCCGTCAGCCGGCCGGCATCGAACTGCCGCGGGATGGGCCTCGTCACCTTTGGCGCAACCGTCGGGCCAGGTGGCGGTGGCGGCGGTGGCGGCGGTGGCGGCGCCACCAGAAAGCTGGTCAACTGCGTCCTCGGAAGAGCGTCGTAGTAGATCAGCGGGATCAGGACAGCCACGCCAATCAAGGAGCACTGGATAATGAACGACAGCACGATCGTCCAGGGCTTGTGCGTCTTTCCGGTCCCTTCGATGAAGCAATTCTCGAACATGTCAGAGTACCCTCTCGAAACCTTCTCCCTCCCGGCTTCCGCCGGGTCCAACTACTACTTCTACTTCACCGCCTTGGCCGAACTCCGCCGTCCCGCGGCGCCAGGGGCCGGGGCCGCCGGCATCGCCGCCGGCCGCTTCCGTCTTTCGACGGAACTCTGCCAGAATACCAGGATCGGGCTGGCTACGAATATCGACGAATACGTCCCGATGAGGATCCCGACCACCAACGCGAAGGAGAACCCGTGCAGCACGGCTCCGCCGAACAGGAACAGCGCCAGCACGGTCAGGAACGTCAAGCCCGATGTCAGGACCGTCCGGCTCAGCGTCTGGTTGATGCTCAGGTTGATGAGCGCGGCCAGCTTCTCGCGCCGCAGGATCTTCAGGTTCTCGCGGATGCGGTCGAACACGACGATGGTATCGTTCATCGAATAGCCCACCAGCGTGAGCAGCGCCGCAATCACCGTAAGCGAGACCTCCTTGTTGAACAGAGAAAACAGCCCGATTGTAATGATGGTGTCGTGGAACACCGCGATCACGGCCGCCAGCCCGTAGATCCACTCGAAGCGGACGGCGATATAGACCAGCATTCCCCCCAGCGCGTACAGCGTCGCCAGCACCGCCTGCAACCGCAGTTCGGCGCCCACCTTCGGCCCGACGATCTCCACCCGCCTGACGGCAAACTGCCCCAGGAAGCACTCCTGCTTGACGATCTCGAGAATCTTCGGACTGACACCGGCAGAGGAGGAAAGGTCCTCGAACCTGGTCACCAGCCCGGAGCGTTCCCGGTCGCGGAAGGTGACCATGGCATCCACCGCCTCGGACACCTGGGCATCGGAGGAGGCCACGCCGGCGCGGATCATGGGGTCGCGAAGCCGGCCGATCAGGACCTGGCGGCCGGCGTTGTTGAAATCCAGCTTGCCCCGGCCTGCTTCCGGCCCTCCGAAGGCGGCTTCCAGCGTCTGGGTCATCGCCGCCCGGGCGGCCGCCAGCTCTTGCTCGCTCTTCAGCTGCGTACCGATGAGGACCTCGTTGTCGGCCCCCCCCACGTTTTGAACCAGGATCTCCCCGCTAATGTGCTGGGACAAGGCTGACCGGATCTTGTCGGCCGGCGGCGGGCCAGCGAATTTCACGTCCATCATGGCGCCGCCACGGAAGTCGATGCCGTAGCGGGGACCGCCCTTGAGGCCCAAGCTAACGAGGCCGGCGACGCTCAGCACAACTGACCCGATGATAAAGGGCCACTTGTTGCCCAGGAAGTCAAAGTTCGTCTGTTTGAAGATCTCCATGCAGCACGCCTGCCGGTATCTGAGACATTGGACACCGGCCCACTCTCGAGAGTTCCCAGTCCGCCAGCCAAAAACCCGCGGTCATGTATCTTCCTAAATACTGAGCGTCGTCACCCGCCGCTGGCGGCCGAGCGACCAGTCAAACATCGTCCGGGAGACGAACACCGCCGTGAAGAGGTTGGCGATCAGGCCGAAGACCAGCGTCACGGCGAAGCCCTTGACCGGGCCCGTTCCGAACATGAACAGGAAGGCGCAGGAAACCACCGTTGTCACGTGGGTGTCGATGATAGTCAGGAACGCCTTGCTGAAGCCCGTATCGACGGCTGCCAGCACTCCCTTGCCGGCCCGCAGTTCCTCGCGAATCCGCTCAAAAATAAGGACGTTAGAGTCCACGCCCATGCCAATCGTCAGAATCACGCCAGCGATGCCGGGCAGCGTCAAAACGGCGCCGGAGACGCTCAGGCAGGCCAACAGGATGACCGCGTTCAGGATCAGGGCCAGGACGGCGTTGATGCCGGCCTTCTTGTAGTAGACCAGCAT
>JBEKLW010000080.1:0-8187 GCA_050008815.1 Bryobacteraceae bacterium | reverse complement strand
TCGGGGTGAGTCCTCGACGTACTGTTCAAGTACGCCTGCGGGCTCACCCCGTCGCGCGCCTTGAATCTGCCGGCCTCGCGCGGCGCCTCGCTTCGAACGGTGTGAGAAGATCGGGCTAGTAGTACTTTCTCAGATCCATGCCCGAGTAGAGCTGCGCGACTTCCCGCTCGTAGCCGTTGAACATCAGCGTCGCGCGCTTGAAGATCTCGCCCAGGCGGCGCTCCTTGGCCTGACTCCAACGTGGGTGGTCGACCCCCGGGTTCACGTTCGAGTAGAAGCCGTACTCGCGCGGCGCGGAGGTACTCCAGGTGGTCGGCGGCTGGTGCTCGACGAAGCGGATCTTCACAATCGACTTGATGCTCTTGAAGCCGTACTTCCAGGGAACCACGAGGCGCACCGGCGCGCCATCCTGATTCGGCAGGGTCTCTCCGTACATGCCGAAGCACAGGAGCGTCAGCGGGTGCAGCGCCTCGTCGATGCGCAGGCCCTCGACGTACGGGAACGGAATGCCGGCCTGCCCGGACGAGAGCATCTGTCTCGAGTCGTAGAAGCTCTGGAACGCGACGAATTTGGCGCGCGAGGTAGGCTCGGCGCGCTCGACCAGCACCTTCAACGGGAAACCGATCCACGGCACCACGATCGACCAGCCCTCGACGCAGCGGTGCCGGTAGATGCGCTCCTCGGGCGGCGCGAGCTTTGTGAGCTCGTCGATATCGTACACCTTGGGCTTGCCGACCTCGCCTTCCACCGACACGCTCCACGGCCGCGTGCGGAGCTTCTGCGCCCGCTCGGCGGGCTCGGTCTTGCCCGTCCCGAATTCGTAGAAGTTGTTGTAGTGGGAGACGTCGCCGTACGGCGTCGGCCTCTCGTCCGTGCCGTATGGGCCCCGGACGAGGCCGGCCAGCTTCGTCCCCGCCCAGGCCGCCCGCGCGCCCAGGAGCGCCGCCGGAACGCCGGCCAGGAACAGCCGCCGGTTCAGGTACACAGCCTTGGGCGTGATGTCGCTGGCGCGAATCTGGAGCGCTGTGCGTATGAGCATACGTTAGAGATGCTCTGCGCCCTGGGCGGGTTGCAGAGTGTGTCACTCTGAGGATAGCAACCGTGCCCAAATACTCGCTGCTTTGCGTATTCGCTCACCCGGACGACGAGAACCCCGTCGGCCCCCTGCTGGCGCGCTGCGCCGCCGAGGGGCACGATGTCTACCTGATCAGCATCACTTCGGGCCAGAAGGGATACCGCCCGCATTTCAACATGCCCGCCGGCGAGGCGCTCGGCGCCATCCGCGAGGAGGAGCAGCGCGCGGCCTGCCGCGCGTTAGGCATCCACGAGCCGTTCCTGCTGGGCTTTGAGGACCAGGGCATCTCCTCGCCGCCCGTGGCCGAGCAGGTGGCCGCGCGCGTGCGCGAGATCATCAATCAGACCCGCGCCGACGTGCTGCTGAGCTGGGGCCCGGACGGCATCACCGGCCACATCGACCACCGCATGGCCTCCAACGTCGCCACCTGCGTCTTCCAGCAGCAGGCCCGCCTGGCCTACCGGCCGCGCAAGCTCTACTTCCTAGCCTTTCCCGAATCGCGCTTCCTGGCGAACCCCGACCCGACCAACCGCCGCCGCGAGTTCCTCACCGTGAGCGACGAGTTCATCACCACCGAGATCGACTGCCGCGACCACCTCGCCGCCGGCCTCCGGGCGATCGAGTGCCACCAGACGCAGTGGCGGCCCGAGCGCATGGTGCAAGTGCACGAGCTGTACGCACGTGTGTTTGAAGGCCGGGTCTACTTGCGGCTGGCGCTATCGCGCGTCCCCCGCCCCAGCGGCCGCGAGTCGAGCATCTTCGAAGGGCTGGAGTGATCTTCTCACAGGCCTTCGGCTGCGGCTCGCGGGAGGCCGGCATCATCTCAAGTTGCGCCCGGCCGGCGTCCTCACAAAAACCGGGTACAGACAGCCACTTTTCGCTGGCGCGAGTTCGTTGTCTTCAGCGAACTTGGAGCGCGAAAAGTGGTGTCTGGCCCCGGTTTTTGTCGGGAAGCCTCCGCCCGCAGGCCCGCCGCGGCGGTTACGGCGTTGTTTTGGCGGGATAGCGGCATCCACTACACTAGTTAGGGATCAACGGAGGGACGCGAGAAGATCCATGCGACCCGAGCAGTGGGAGACGTTCAAGCAGGCCGCCAAGGGCCGTCCCGGAGACCGCGTCCCGCTGGCGCTTATCGTAGATAGCCCCTGGATACCGGGTTACGTGGGCGTGAGCCACCTGGACTACTTCCTGGACCCCGAGATCTGGTTCCAGGCGAACTTGCGCATCACGCGCGAGTTCCCCGACGTCACCTTCTTCCCCTCCTGGTGGGTCGAGTACGGCATGGCGGCCGAACCTTCCGCGCTCGGTTGCCGCGTCCATTTCTTGCACGGCCAGCCTCCGGGCCAGTCTCCCACCCTGGTTCGGTTGGAGGACGCCGCGCAGATCCAGCCCGTGAACCCCTGGACCGATGGCCTGATGGCGTTTGCGCTGCGCCGCTATCAACTGCAGAGAACACGGATCCGCGACGCCGGTTACACCATTCCCGTCGCCACCGCGCGCGGCCCGCTGTGCGTGGCCGCCTTCCTGCGCGGCCTCACTCAGCTCATGACGGACTTGCTGGATGACCCGGAGGGAGTCCACAAGCTGCTGGCGCTGACAACGCGGACGGTGATCTCGTGGCTGGAGGCCCAGGCGCAGGCCATCGGCGACACGGTCGAGGGCATCTTCGTGCTGGACGACATCCCCGGCATGCTCTCCCGGAAGCTGTACCTGGAGTTCGCCCACCCGTACCTCAAGCAAATCTGCGAGGCTTTTCCGGTCGGCTGGGTCAAGGTCTATCACAACGACGCCAACGTGCGTCCGTTCCTGGCTGACCTGGGCGGCGCCGGCTTCGATGTCCTGAACTGGAGCCACACTGTAGACCTGTGCGAGGCGCGCCAAAAACTCGGCGACGGGATGTGTCTGATGGGCAACGTCGCGCCCCTGGACATCGGGGTGCGGGGCACGCCCGAGCAAGTGCGCGACGCCGCCATGGAAGTTCTGCGCAAGTCGGAGGGCGCGCACATCATCCTGTCGGTCGGCGGGGGAGTCAGCCCGGGCATGCCGCGAGACAACATCCTCGCGCTGGTGGAGGCCGTCGGCGCCTACTCCGTCAAGCGCTGACGGCGCGCAGCAGCCGCAATTGACAGGAGGAACAATGCGAATACCAGGCCTGCTGGTGAGCGCTCTCACGCTGGCGGTCTCCCTTTACGCCGAGACCGGATACGAGGCGTGGCTGCGCTACGCCCGGATAGACGACAGCGCCGCCCGGCAGCGCTATGAGGCGCTGCCCGCCGCCGTGGCCGCCCTCGGCGATTCCGTGGTGGTCAAGGCAGCGCAACAGGAGCTGATCCGCGGCCTGCGGGGCATGCTGGGACGGACCTTACGGATGGAGGCGCGTCTGCCCGGGGAGGGCGCGATCATTCTGGGCACGCTCGACGCCATCCGAGCCGCGGCCCCGGCGATCCGCCTCGAGGCGGCGAATCTCCCGGAAGACGGCTACTGGCTCAAGACGGTGGAGGCCGGGGGCCTCCGCTATCTCGTCGTCACGGCGCAGAACGATCGCGGCGTGCTCTACGGCGCCTTTGCCCTGCTCAGAAGGATCGCGCTGCGCGAACCGGTCTCCGAGATCGACGAGAGGCAAGCTCCGTACGCGCCCGTCCGCGGGGTCAACCACTGGGACAACCTGGACGGCACCATCGAGCGCGGCTACGGCGGGCCGTCCATATTCTTCGAGAAGAACAACGTTCGCGCCGACCTCGGCCGCGTGCGCGACTATGCCCGCATGCTGGCCTCGCTGGGCATCAACGGCTGCACGGTGAACAACGTCAATGCCAATCCCCGCATCATCACCGCCGAGTTCCTCCCGCAACTGGCTCGCATCGCCGAAGTCTTCCGCCCGTGGGGCGTGCGGCTCTCCGTCTCCATCGATTTCAGCAGCCCGAAGAGCATCGGCGGCCTGAACACGTTCGACCCCTTGGACCCTCGGGTCGCGGCCTGGTGGAAGAGCAAGGTGGAGGAGATCTACCGGGCCATACCCGACCTCGGGGGCTTCGTGCTCAAGGCTGACTCGGAGGGCCGTCTGGGCCCCTCCGCCTATGGCCGAACGCACGCCGACGCGGCCAACGTCATCGCCCGGGCGCTCAAGCCGCACGGCGGCCTCATCTTCTACCGCGGATTCGTTTACGACCACCACATGGACTGGCGCAACCCGAAGAACGACCGGGCCCGGGCGGCTTACGATAACTTCCACGGGCTGGACGGGCAGTTCGAGGACAACGTTGTCATCCAGATCAAGCATGGGCCAATCGACTTTCAGGTGCGCGAGCCGGCCTCGCCGCTGTTCGGCGCGCTGGAGAAGACCAACCAGGCAATCGAGCTGCAAATAACCCAAGAGTACATGGGCCAGGCGCGGCATCTGGTCTTTCTGGCGCCGATGTGGAAGGAGGCGCTCGATTTCGACCTGCACGCCGGCCGCCCGGGCACCCCCGTGAAAGCGCTCGTAGCCGGCAGGGTCTTTCACCGGCCGGTGGGCGGCTTCGTTGGCGTCTCGAACGCCGGCCTGGATGCCAACTGGTTCGGCCATCACCTCTCCCAAGCCAATCTCTATGGCTTCGGCCGGCTGGCGTGGGACCCCGATCTGAGCGCCCAGCAGATCGCCGAGGAGTGGACCCGCCTGACCTTCGGCCATGACCCCCAGGTCGTGGACACGGTGGTTCGCATCCAGCTTCAGTCCTGGGGCACTTACGAGAACTACACTGGGCCGCTAGGCGCGCAAACCCTCACCGACATCACCGGAAGCCACTACGGCCCGGCCGTGGAGGCTTCCGAGCGCAACGGTTGGGGCCAGTGGCACCGTGCCGATGAGCAGGGCATCGGCATGGACCGCACGGTTGCGACCGGCACCGGCTTCACCGGCCAGTACCGGCCCCCGGTGGCCAGGATCTACGAATCGCTCGAGACCTGTCCGGACGCGCTGCTGCTCTGGATGCACCACGTTCCGTACACCTACGTGCTCCATTCGGGGAAGACCGTGATCCAGCACATCTACGACTCGCACTACCAGGGCGCCGAGGAGGCCCAGGGGTTCGTCGAGCAATGGAAGTTGCTCAAAGGGCGGATCGACGAGCAGCGCTACCTGGAGGTATTAGCGCGCCTGGACTACCAGGCCGGGCACGCCCGGGTGTGGCGCGATGCCGTGTGCAATTGGTTCCTGCGCACCTCCGGCATCCCCGATTCGGAGGGCCGCGCCGGGCACTTCCCCAATCGCCTGGAGGCCGAAGGGATGAAGCTGGAGGGCTACCAGGCCGTGAACGTGAAGCCCTGGGAGGCGGCCTCTGGCGCCAGGGCCATCGAGTGCGTCAGCCCCACGCGGCAGTGCTCGGCCAGCTTCCGCTTCCAGGGCCAGCCGGGCTGGTATGACCTCGGCGTCGAGTACTTCGACCAGAACAATGGGGCGTCGCGCTTCCGAGTGCTGGTCTCGGGCCAGCTTGTCGCCGAGTGGGTGGCGGATGACAACCTGCCGACCAACAGGATCGACGCCCACTCCTCGACCCGGCGCAGGATCACCGGCCTGGCGCTCCGCCGCGGAGACGAGATCCGCATCGAGGGCACCGCGGACGGCGGCGAGAACGCCCCCCTGGACTACGTGGAGATAGACCCCGCCCGCAACTGAAGACGCGATAAGTGCGGCGACCGCTCAACCGGGCCCGGCTGATCCCGCAGTGGAGAACTCTGCGGGTCCTCTCACGGTCCCAAAGGCGTTACACTTCTTGCGTCTAGCCGTCTATAGGCATGGTGACGGTCCGCCGTGAACTCTGAGGCCACCCCGGCTGTCGATAGCGCAGCGGAGGGCGTGAACGAGGCAGCACTGATCCGCGCCGCGCAGAAGGGCGATCAGGACGCCTTCGAGGCGCTCGTGCGCGCCCACGATCGCGGTGTCCTCCGGCTGGCGATGAACCTTTTGCGGTCGCACGAGGACGCCTACGACGTCTACCAGGAGGCTTTTCTCCGCGTGCACAAGAACCTGCACTCGTTCCGGCTGGATGCGAGCTTTCAGACCTGGCTCTACCGCATCGTGACGAACCTGTGCCTGGATCACTTGCGCAAGCGCAATGTGCGGCGCGAGGAGTCGATGGTGGTCGAGACGGAGGACGGAGTGCGGGACCGCGTGGATGCCGTAACCGAGAGCCGGGAGACGGGCGACCCGCAGCGGGCGCTGCTCAACCGGCAGCTCGGCGCACGGATCCAGGCCGTGCTGGGCGAGCTGACAGCCAGGGAGCGCACGGTTTTCCAGTTGCGCCACTACGAGGGCCTGCGGCTGCGGGCCATTGGCCAGATTCTCGGCACCAGCGAGGAAGCGGCCAAAACCTGCCTGTTCCGCGCGACACAGAAGATGAGAGTCGCGCTTGGGGATTTTGTATGAACTGCGAAATGGTCAAGAAGAACGCGTCGCTGTTTCTCTACGGGGAGCTTTCGCTCGAAGAGGAGCAGAGTTTCCAGGATCACGTGGAGGTCTGCGCGGACTGCCGCCAGGCGTTCGAGGCCGAAAAGAAGACGCATGGCCTGCTGGACCGCCGTGAAATGGAGCCGCCGCCAGAGCTGCTGGTGCGGTGCCGGCGCGACCTGGCCGCGCGCATCCAGGCGGCCGCCGGACGGCGCAACTGGCTGGCGAGCCTGCTGGATTTGAGAGTCGCCGCCCTGGCCCGGCCCGCCGGCGCGCTGGCCCTGGTGGCGCTGGGCTTCTTCGCCGCGCGCTGGACGGCCCCGGTCCCGGGTGGAACCCGCGGCACTGAGGCCGGCCTGGAGCCGGCCGTCATGCGGGTCCGGTATCTGCGGCCCGAGGCTTCGGGCCAAGTCCAGCTCATCGTGGATGAGACCCGGCAGCGGACAGTGACCGGCAGGCCGGAAGACGATCAGATCCGGCGGCTGCTGCTGGCGGCGGCGCGCGAGTCGGCGGACCCGGGCCTGCGGGCCGATTCCATGGACATGCTCACGGCCGAGCGCGCCTCGAGCGAGGTCCGGCCCGTGCTGCTCTACGCGCTGCAGCACGATCCGAACCCCGGCGTGCGCCTGCGGGCTCTGGATGCGCTGAAGCCGTTCTCCGGTGACCGCGAGGTGCGCGACGCCCTGGCGCGCGTGCTGCTGGCCGACGATAATCCCGGCGTGCGCACGCAGGCCATCGACCTGCTGGTCGAGCACAAGGAGGATTCCACCATCGCGGTGCTCCAGGAGCTGGTGCAGCGGGAGAACAACGGCTACGTGCGCCTGCGCTGCCAGCGGGCGCTCGAAGAGATGAACGCATCCGTGGGGGCTTTCTGATGAAACGCTGGTTGTGGTTGGCGCCGGCGCTCGCCGCCGCGGCGCTGGCACAGACGAATTCGGCCCCGGCGCGCGAGGGCGCCTACTGGGTGGATACCGTGAGCGGGTCGGTTCCGGCCGAGGATTCGCTCCGCGTCGCCATGCTGGGTGCGGTACGCGTCCAGGGCGATGGGGCCGGCAGCGTCGTCACCTATTCGCTCAAACGGCGCGCCAAGGCGGGCGACCTGGCCTCCGCGCAGCGGCTCCTGGGAACCGTCGTGGTTCGAAGCCACGCGAAGGCGGGCTGGACCTTCCTCGAAGTCGAGGCGGCCGATCCCCGGCGCGCGTCGGCGGATCTTCAGCTCCACGTCCCGCGGAGTTTGAAGGAAACCGCGGTGGTTTCGAGCGGCGGGGCGATTCAGGTGGCGGGCTTGGACGGCTCCGTCACGGCCGAGACCGCGGGCGGCGCGGTCGGGGTCGAGAGCGTGGCGGGCGCGGTGGTCGTGCGTACCGGCGGCGGCGCCGTGCGGCTGGTCCGCATCGGCGGCAAGGTGGAATGCTTTTCCGGCGGCGGCGCGATCCTGGCCGAATTCGTGGCTGGCGAAGTCCATCTGAAGTCCCGCGGGGGCGCGATCACGATCCGGAATGTCAAGGCGCCGGTCGTGGCCAGGACGCTGGGCGGGAACGTCGTGGTTGAGCGCGCCGCGGGCGAGGTCCAGGTCTCCGCCGGCGCCGGGCTGATCGACATCGTCGAAGCCGGCGGCCCGGTGATGGCCGAAACCGGAGCGGGCTCGATCAGCGTACGCGCGGCCAGCAACGTCCGCTGCGAGTCG
>JBEKLW010000008.1:0-15674 GCA_050008815.1 Bryobacteraceae bacterium | reverse complement strand
CCACGGTCGAAGAGCGGACGCTCTGGGCGCAACGCACCGAAAAACTGCGGGCGGATCTCGCCGCCCAACTGGATCTCATCCGCCAGTCGCGCTGGCTGAAGCTGGGGCGAAAGTTTGGGCTTGGCCCGGATCTGTGAGAACGCTCCTAACCATCCTTTGGCGGCTGATCAAGTTTCTTCCGCTCTTGCTGCTCTCGCCTTTTCTGATGCTCGCGGCCATAACTGCCATCGGCGCCGCGGATCTGCTCGGAACTTTCCGAAAAAGAAATCGTTTGCCTCCCGATGTTCGTTGCGCAAATCGCGCGGCCTCCGTCGTAATCCCCAACTGGAACGGGCGCGAGCTGCTGGAGAGATACCTGCCCTCCGTCGTGGCCGCCGCCCAGGGGAACCCGGACAACGAAGTCATCGTCGTGGACAACGGCTCCCGGGACGGCAGCGCGGAACTGGTCCGCGAGCGCTTCCCGCAAGTGCGGCTGCTCGAGCTCGAGGAGAACCGCGGTTTCGGGGGCGGGTCGAACGCCGGCGTGCGGGCAGCGAAGAACGACGTGGTAGTGCTGCTCAACAGCGACATGCGGGTGGAGCCCGGCTTCCTGGCGCCGCTGCTCGAAGGTTTCAACGACGAGCGCGTCTTCGCGGTGTCGTGCCAGATCTTCTTCACCGACGCCGAGCGCCGGCGCGACGAAACCGGCCTGACCCAGGGCGCCTGGCGGGAGGGCGCGCTCAGGCTCCGGCATCGCGTGGACCCCGGCGTCACGGATCTCTATCCCTGCTTCTACGGCGGCGGCGGCTCGTGCGCCTTCGACCGGCGGAAGTTCCTGGAGCTGGGCGGGTTCGATGCGCTGCTCAAGCCGTTCTACCTGGAGGACGCGGACCTGGGCTACCTGGCGTGGAAGCGCGGCTGGCAGGTTTTCTACCAGCCGCGCAGCGTGGTCTACCACGAGCACCGGGGCACGATCGGCCGCCACTTCGGCGCCCGCGCGATCCAGGCCGCCTACCAGAAGAACTTTGTCCTGTTCGCCTGGAAGAACATCCACGAGTGGCGGAAGCTGGCCGCGCACTTCGGGTGGGCGGCGGGTGGAGCGCTGGTGAGCGCGGTCTTCGGCGATTCGCCCGAGCGGACCAGCGCCGGCGGCGTATGGCGGGCGCTGTTCCAGTTGCCGCGAGCGCTGCGCTCGCGCTGGCGGGCGCGGTCGCTGGCCGTAGTCGGGGACAGCGAGGCGTTCCGGCGGCCGCTCGGGGGCTACTTCCGGGACCGGTTTCAGCTCGCCGGCTCGCGCGCCGTACCCGAGAGGCCGGCGGTGCTGTTCGTTTCGCCGTACCCGATCTGCCCGCCGGTGCACGGCGGCGCGGTATTCATGCATGCCGCTCTGCGCGAGCTGGCGCGATGGTGCCAGGTACACCTGGTGTGTTTGCTGGATGAAGAGAGTCAGGCCGCCGCCCACGAGCAAATGGCCCGCGGCTTCTCGTCGGCGGAGTTCCTGGTGCGCCTGGGCGCGGTGCGGCGCTCGCCGGGCTCGGTAGCGCCGCGCGCGGTGCGCGAGTTCTCGGGCGACGAGCTGGCCTGGCTGATCCACAGGCAGATCTACACGCGCGCGATCGACATCCTCCAGCTCGAATACACGCCGCTGGCGCAGTACGCCGGGGGGTTCCATCGGATCGGCACGGCGCTGTTCGAGCACGACATCTACTTTCAGTCGATCGCCCGCGGCCTCCGCCGGCGCGCCGCCTCTCCCCGGCGGCTGACGGCCGCCTACGAGTACCTGCGCGCCCTGCGCTATGAACTGCGGATGCTGCCGCGCATCGACCGGGTGCAAGTGTGCAGCCGGGCGAACCGGGAGTATCTCTCGTCGTTCCTGCCGAAGATGGGCGAGCGGATTCAGCATGGGTTGCGCGCGGGTATCGCGGTGGCCGACTACGAATTCCACCCGCAAGGGCGGGAGCCCTTCACGATGCTGTTCCTAGGCAGTTTCCGTCATCTGCCGAACCAGGCGGCCCTGGCGTGGTTCACGAGCCAGGTGCTGCCGCGGGTGATGGAGCGCCGGCCGGAGGCGCGGCTGATCGTCGCCGGCTCCGACCTGCCGCCGCACGGGCTTCCGCACCGGGCAGGGGTCGAGCCGCGCGGTTTCGTCGAGGACGTGCGGGAGCCGCTAGGCCGTTACGCGGTGTTCGTCTGCCCGGTCCTCAGCGGCTCTGGAGTGCGCGTGAAACTGCTCGAGGCATTCGCCTCGGGGATTCCAGTGGTCTCAACCAGGCTGGGCGCGGAGGGGCTGAGCTCGGAGGACGGGGAACTCTGCGCGCTGGCGGACGACGCGGCCGGCTTCGCCGAGCGGATCCTGCGGCTGTTTTCGGACGAGGGAGCCGCCCGCGACATGGCGCGGCGCGCGCGGCTGGAGGTAGAGGCGAACTGGGACAGCGAAACGATCACCCGGCGCCTGGCGGCGAGCTACCGCGAACTGCTGGCCGAGAAGCGCGGCGCGGCGGCGCCGTAGCCCGGACGTTTCACCAGCAGTCTGCTGCGACGCGGAAAACGGGTACAGGCAGCACTGTCCACGCGCTGCGCTTGGGACAGTGTAGCCTGGCCCCGTTTTCCGCCCTGGCCTCGTTTTGGGCGCCGACTGCGCGGCGGTGCGCCTCGCTACGTTCGTGGTCAAACATCCAGGCTAGGAAGGGGACCTATTTCCGGCTAAGGTCACGCTTGAGCCGGGCGGCGATCCGCCCAGCGGTGCGGTTGAACTCGATCGAGGTGCTGCCACGCGGCCTCTCGTAGACCGACCACACCACCGCACGGGTCCGGGCGTCCACGAGGAAGACGGTGCCCTTGGCGCGGCCGAACGTGGAGAACGGCACGGTCTGCTTGGCAGGCGTCTCAGGCGCGGCGTGGGCCGGCTGCGGCTCAGCTTGGGTTGCGCCTCCGGAAGCAAGAGCGGCGGGCGCAGCCGGACTGGCCGGAGGAGCGGGCGCGACTGTGGCAGCGGGCGCGGTTGGGGCGGCGGGCGTAGTGGCCGCAACAGGGGCCACAGTGGGGGCGGCGGGGGCGGACGGCCGGAACAGATCGTTCATGCGATCTTCGAAGGCCACGCCCAGCCGGTCCGTGAACACGGCATCCGCCTTCTTCGGGTCGGTAACGACTTCGAAGGTTCCCGCGTTGGTGATGCGGTTGGCAAGATATTGGTCCAAGCCGTTCGTCATCGGGAAGAAATAGACCCGGCGCACGGCGGAAAGCGGAGCGCCCGGCTGGGCGCCGAGCGCTCCAAATGCGAGCAACAAGAAAACGGCGGCAGACTTCATGGCAGATCTTCCATCATAAGGCCATCGCGACCGGAGCGTTCCGCGCGGATTGAATCCGCGGCAGGCCGCTGGCGGCCCGTCCATTAAGACGCGCCAGGCGGCGTGAAGGACGGAGGGCCTCCCAAAAAATCGTTTACCGGGAGGGAGCGGAGTGCTAATATTAGACAGCCACCCGCCCGCGGCGCAAACAATCATTCATGAGTGATCGGCCTGCCAGTGTCATGTCCGGCGTCACGGTTGTCATTCCGAATTGGAACCGGCGAGGTCCGCTGGAGCGGCTCATAGGGCAGCTCCACGCCCAGACGCGTCCGCCAGAAGAGATCCTCGTCGTCGATAACGGGTCGAGCGACGGCTCGGCCGAGGCGGCCAGAAGCCGGGGCGCGCGAGTGATCGGGCTAGACCGGAACGCCGGTTTCGCCGTGGCCGTGAATCGCGGCATCGAGGAGACCAGGACGGAACTGGTGGCCGTCATCAACAACGACGTCGAGCCGGCGCCGGACTGGCTGGAGCGGCTGGGGGAAGCGCTCGAGCAGCCGCAGGTATGGTTCGCTTCGGGGAGGCTGCGCAGCGCGGCGCGCCCCGAGGAGCTGGACGGGACCTACGACACGCTCTGCCGCGGCGCCTGCCCGTGGCGCGCCGGCCACGGCGCAAAGGACGGCCCGCCGTGGGGGCGCCGCCGGCGCATCCGGTTCGTCCCGTTCACGGCCACGCTGTTCCGGACCGAGCTGTTTCACAGGGCCGGCGCGCTGGACGAGCGGTTCCAGTCGTACCTGGAGGACGTCGAGTTCTGTCTGCGCTGCGCCAAGCTCGGCTATGCCGGGCTGTACGTGGCGGATGCGCTGGCCACCCACGCAGGCAGCGCGACGCTGGGGCGCTGGCACAAGGACGCCGTGCGGCTGATCGCCCGCAACCAGGTGCTGCTGATGGCCAAGCACTATCCGGCCCGCTGCCTGCTGCGCTACGGCTGGCCGATTCTGGTAGCGCAGGGGCTGTGGGGCCTGCTGGCGGTGGCTCACGGCCGGGGCCTGCCGTTCCTGCGCGGCAAGCTCGAAGGCCTGCTGCTCGCCCGCGGGGTGCGGCGCGAGGCGGCGCGCGGCGGCGGGTTCGAGCCCGGACTGTCCAGGATTCTAGAGGAGAGCGAGTCGGAGATCTTCCGGCTCCAGCGGCGCCAAGGCTTCGACCTGTACTGGCGCCTGTACTTTGCGCTGACATCGCTGGTATGAACCTGGTTTCGGTGGTCATCGTCGCGCACAATTCCGAGCCCGAGATCGGGGCCTGCCTGGAGGCCCTGGCCGGGAGCGGAGCCGAGATCATCGTGGTGGACAACGCCTCCGGGGACGGGACTGCAGCCTTGGCGCTGGCCCGGAAGGAGGCGCGCTGGATTTTGAACCCCTGGAACCGGGGTTTTGCGGCCGCGGCCAACCAGGGTATCGCGGCGGCGCAGGGGGAGTTCGTGCTGTTGCTGAACCCCGACGCCGTGCTGCTCGCGGGCCTGGACGCGCTCCAGAGCGCGTGCGCGCAGCCGGGCGTGGCCGCCGCCGGCGGGAAGCTGGTAGGGCCCGACGGACGTCCGCAAGCGGGATTCATGGTTCGCCGGTTTCCGAGCGCGGCGGTCCTGATTCTGGAGGTCCTCGGCGTGAACCGGCTGTGGCCCGGCAACCGGGTGAACCGGCGCTACCGCTGCCTCGACCTCGACCCGGAGGCGCCGGCGGCCGTCGAGCAGCCGGCGGGGGCATTTCTGATGGTGCGCCGCGAGGTGTGGCGGCAGCTCGGCGGTTTCGATGAGGGCTTCCGGCCGCTGTGGTTCGAGGACGTCGATTTTCTGAAGCGAGCCGCCCAAGCCGGCTACTCGGTCCGGTACGTGCCGGAGGCCGTGGCGGCGCATGGAGGCGCCCGCTCGGCCGGGCGTCTGGAATGGGGAGTCAGGGAAGCGTACTGGTATGGTAACCTACTGAGGTACACAGCCAAGCACTTTCCCAGCACCAGTCTGCGGGCGGTGTGCGGGGCTGTGATGGTGGGCGCGTTGCTCCGATCAGTGGTCGGGGTTCTTCGGCGTGGGAGCCTGAAACCGGTTGGCGTTTATGGTAGGGTAGTTCGTCTGGCCGGGGCGTACGGGATCTCGGGCCGGAGCGAAGGCCCCGTGTGTTCGACTGCCTTCGCGGTTCAGTAGGGCGGTACGGTTCCAGTAGCTGTTGTGGTTTTGTGCAAGCTGATACTTTCATGGCCCATACTGACTTCGTATCCGTAACGATCGTTACCTACAACAGCGGCCGGTTCATCAAGAGGTGCCTGGAGTCGGTTCTGGCCCAGGGCCACCGCCAAAAAGAAGTTATCGTCATCGACAACGCCTCGACGGACGGCACGCTGGCCATTCTGGAGCAGTTCGAAGAGCGCTGCCGCGTGGTCCTGAACGAGGAGAACATCGGGTTCGCGGCGGCGCAGAACCAGGCCATCCAGCTCTCCCGTGGGGACTGGGTGCTGGCGCTGAACCCAGACGTGCTGCTCACCCCCAATTTCATTGACGCGCTGCTGGAGGCGGGCCATCTGGATCCCGGAGTGGGCACGGTGTGCGGCAAGCTGCTGACCATGCGGGCCAGCTTCGCGCTGCCCCGGGAGTCGCTGGTGGATTCCACGGGGATGTACTTCACGCCCATGCTGAGGCATCTGGACCGCGGCAGCCAGGAAATCGACAACGGCCACTATCTGAATTACGAGTACGTCTTCGGCGCCACGGCGGCTGCCGCGCTCTACCGCCGCGAGATGATCGAGGACGTCTCGATCCAGGGCGAGTTCTTCGATCCGGACTTCTTCGTCTATCGCGAGGACGCTGACGTGGCCTGGCGGGCGCAGTTGATGGGCTGGCACTGCATGTACACGCCGCGCGCGCGCGGCTACCACGTGCGGACGGTCCTGCCCGGCAATCGGCGCGCGCTGCCGCCCGCGATCAACATGCACTCGGTGAAGAACCGGTTCCTGATGCGGATGAAGAACATGACCGGCGACCTGTACCGGCGGAACTGGGTATCGATCACGGCGCGCGACGTGGTGGTGCTGGGCTGCTGTTTGGTGCGCGAGCAGGCGTCGCTCAAAGCGTTCTGGTATCTGGCGCGAAACTGGAAGCGCGTGATGGGCAAGCGCCGCGAGATAATGGAACGTCGGCGCGTCAACGATGACTACATGGCGACCTGGTTCCTCTATACGCCCGTTAGCAAGCCGGCGCCCTGCCCGGCGGAGGAGCCCCGGCCGCGCTTCAAGACCGCCGACGCCTCCCGAGCCGAGCAGTTCGAGTATTAACGGCCAAGGGCATCGCTTTCACTCCCGCCACCTGACTCTCGCAGCCCGGCTAGGGTTGTATGCCGGGGGTGGGCAGTGAGGATCGCGATTCTGGGTACGCGCGGCATCCCTGCGCGCTACGGCGGCTTCGAAACCTTCGCCGAGGAGCTCTCGACGCGCCTGGCCGCGCGCGGCCACCAGGTGACGGTCTACTGCCGCCAGCGCCACTCCGAGCCCTTCTTCCGCGGCGTGCGGCTACGGTGGCTGCCGACCGTGCGGCACAAGTACTTGGACACTCTGGCGCACACGTTTCTCTCGACGATCCACCTGCTGTTCCATCGCGCCGACGTGGCGCTTTACTGCAACGCGGCAAACGCGGTTTTCGCGTGGCTGCCGCGGGCCTTCGGGATACCAGTGGCGCTCAACGTGGACGGCGTCGAGCGCAGGCGCAGGAAATGGAACCGGCTGGCGCGGGCCTGGTACCTGGTCTCGGAGCGGCTGGCGACGTTCTGCCCGACCGCGGCGGTCAGCGACGCCCAGAGCATCGCGGACTACTACCAGCGACGCTACGGCAAGCGGACCCACTTCATCCCCTACGGCGCGGAGACGGGCCCGGTGGCGGCCACCGAGGTCCTGGAGCGGATGAATCTCGAGCCCGGGCGCTATTTCCTCTACGTCAGCCGGATGGAGCCGGAGAACAACGCCCTGCTGGTGCGGGAATGCTTCGAGCGGGTCAAGACGGAGTATAAGCTGGCGCTCATCGGCGATGCGCCCTATGCCAAGGCGTACATCGAGCGGGTGCGCGCCACGGGCGATCCGCGCATCGTCATGCCGGGCGCGATCTACGGGCAGGGCTACCACGAGCTCCAGTCGCACTCCTTCGCCTACATCCATGCCACCGAGGTCGGGGGCACGCACCCGGCGCTGATTGAGGCGATGGGCCGCGGGGCGCTGGTGCTCTACCTCAACACGCCCGAAAACGTCGAGGTGGCCGGTGACGCCGGGATCCCGTTCACCGAGCGCAATCTGGCCCAGAGAATGGAGGAAGCGCTGGCGATGCCGGAGGCCGAGCGCGCGGCATGGAGGCGCCGGGCCCAGGAGCGCGTGGCCGAACGGTACAGTTGGGAGACGGTGACCGACGCCTACGAGAAGCTGTTGCGCGGCATCGCGGGCCGGCGCCGATAGGATCTATGACGACACAGTATCGATGCTGGGTCGAGGTTTCGCGGCGGCAGATTGCGGAAAACTACCGCGCGGTGCGCGCCGCCGTCGGCGCGGGAGTACAGATCGCCGCCGTGGTGAAGGCCGACGCCTACGGCCACGGCGCGGTCGAGGTGTCGCGGGTGTTGGTTGCGGAAGGGGCGCGCTGGCTGGCCGTGAGCACGGCGGAAGAAGGGGTGGCGCTGCGCGAGGCGGGCATCGACGCCCGCGTGCTGGTGATGGCCGACTCCCTGTCGTTCACCCGGCTGGAGCTGCTCGGGTATGGGCTGACCCCGGTGCTGCACTCGGTCGAAGAGATCGCGGAGCTGGATGAGTTCCTGGGCTCGCGCCAAGTCCGCCAGCCGTATCACCTGAAGATCGACAGCGGCATGGGGCGGCTCGGGATTCGCGCGGGGGCGGAGGCGATCGCGGCGGCGGTGCGGCGGGCCGGCAGCCTGGAGCTGGAAGGCCTGATGTCACACTTCGCCTCGGCCTCCGACTACCGCAGCGCGCAGACCGATGAACAGGTGCGCGCATTCGACGCGATGTGCCGGGAACTGGCGCGGCTCGGGGTTGAGCCCGCCTTCCGGCACATCTCCGGCACCAACCCGATCGCCTACGGGCGGTGCGAGGCCTGGTACAACATGGTCCGGCCCGGACACGCACTCTATGGGTACGTGTCGCCGGCGCGGGGGCACGCGCCGGCGCGGATCCTCGAGGTCCGGTCGGCGCTGAGCTGGAAGGCGACGGTGCTGTCGGCCAAGGACGTGCCGGAAGGCGCGCTAATCGGCTACGGCGGCATGTTCCGTGCGACCAAGCCCATGCGGATCGCCATCCTGGGCGTGGGTTACGCCGGCGGCCTCGCGCACCGGCTCTCCAACCGCGGGCACGTCATCGCCTGCGGGCGGCTGGCGCCGATCCTGGGCGCGGTCTCGATGGATCTGACCACGATCGACGCCACCGACTGCCCCTCCTTGCGCGCGGGCGATGCGGTTACGCTGCTGGGCCGGGAGGGCGAGGCCTCGATCGACGCGCAACAGATGGCGCGAATGGCCGGGACGATCTCCTACGACATCCTGTGCGGCATCCGCGCGCAGGTGAAGCGGGTGTACGTGGATTAGGGCGGGGCGGGGTTACACCAGGCGCAGCCGGATGAGCTTCCGGGCCAATTCGTAAACGTCCTGACGCGAGCCTTCTGTGCGGATGCCCGCTGCAACCACCAGAACGACGACGCGCCCGCGGTCCACCCTGTAGATGATGCGATAACGCTGGCCTACGGCACGAAGGCTGCGCAAGCCCTGGAATTCAGCTAAGAGGGGCTGGCCCTGCTTCTCCGGCTCGCGAGCCAGGCCGTCGATGCGCTTGGACAACTCGGCCCGGATCCGGCGGTCGGAGATGGCGGAGAGCATGCGCAGCGCCGCCGGGGTGATGACGATCGCGTAGCTCAAAGCCGCAGTCTCTTCTTCGCCTCTTCCCAGGGGATGGTCTTCCCGGCCTCGCACTCGCGCAGGCCGCGCCGCAAGGCCGCGGTGAGTTTCTTGTCGGCCATGATCTCCAGCGTCTCGGCGAGCCCCTCATAGAGCTCCCAGGGCAGGATCGCCAGCACCGGCTTGCCGCGCCGGGTCACGGCCACGGCGCCTGCTTCGCCCTCCCGCTCCAGCTCCTCGGGAAGGTTCGTGAGGCGGCTGCGCGCCTCTATCATGGGCAACGAGCGACTGACAACCATCGTACCTCTAATCGTACGCTTTGGCGTACGGTTGGTCAAGGAGCCGGCCGTGTCCAGCTACCCAGCCCTTTCCGCGTGGACCGCGCTCGCGATCAGGTCCACCGCGCGTGGGACGGCCGCCGCGACGGCCGGGTGCATCGGCCCGCCGACGGTGTGGCAATCGACCGCTTCGACGGCGATGATCGTGATCTCCTCGGGGGCGTTGAGGCCGAGCTGGCCGGCGAGGCGCAGCGCGTCAAACAAACCCATGCCGTGGGGGCAATCGGCGGCACAGTGCCTTCTCGCTCATCAAGACGGACTGTATCGAGATCGATCCCGATACCACTCACATCCGCGTCATCCGCGCCTGCTTCATCTGCCCGGCTAACCCTTCATTCCTGTTGCTCACGCGGCCGGCCGCCCGTGGTATGCTTCACTGCCATGCCAGTTCAGCCCGATTCGGGAACCGAAATCGTCAAAGCGATTCGTGAGCTCAGTCAAGCTGTAGCTTCTCTGCGCTCCAATATGACCCTCAGCGTGCTCACCTCCGTGGGAACAACGATCATAGGATTCGCGGGAGCAATCGGGGTGCACACAGCCATCGAGAGATTGAAGGAGCGCAGAGGCCGAAAAAGAGAGTTTGAGAAGCTTGCCAGGACGCTTCTGACATGCCGCGACGCGTTCGATCTCCCGCAACCGATGAAGGACCTCCGAGTCTTTTGCGTGCAGGAGCCCAAAGTCCTGCGTCACCCCAAGCGCAAGCTATTCTTCGATGAATATTTACAAGGGAGATCTCATTCGCTACAAGAGGTTCAGGACGCGGTCCAAAGGATGCTGAGCTAGGTTCAGCCGTTCGTGTGTGACACAGCGCGCGCGGAACCAGGAGCCAACCTCCGTTCTCCGAGTGCGGCCCTCGCGTCCATCTCGAACGGAGCCACGCCAGCCCGCTAGCGCGAGGCCCTCCGGCTCAAGCCCCGTGCTCGGCTATCTGAGGCGTAAAATACCTCTGAGATGCGGTCGTTCAGCCAAGCTCTCGTGGAAGTTCTGCGCCGGGGTGGACCGACAGAAGTTTTTCAACTGGTCCGAGCGGCCTTGAAGCTCAAGCCTTTGAAGAGGAATGACGAGTGGCCTCTGGTCGGGTATGTTTGTCAGATGGCGCGAAACAGTGATTTCGGGCTGTTCTTCGTCGAGGAACCCACCTATCGTCTGATCGCAAACCGGCTGCCGAGAAAGCTGCCACACTCCCTGCGCCTTCGTTCCGCGCTCTTGGCGTTGGGCGAGGCGAAGAAATCGCTGTCGCTATCCGACCTCGTTCGAGCATACGACGAGACGTACGGCGATGTCTCTATTTGTCCGGAATTCGGGATGCTGCACCTGCTCGAAAAGGGAGAGGGAAGACGGTTTGTACAGAGAAGAAACCGGCTCGTGATTGGAATTCGAGGCGGAGCGCTGGAGGCAGTAGCCAGTTCAGCGGCGATGCCACAGCAAAAGGACGCCGGCTATCGTCCTATCGCAAGCAAGATCGACGAGAAGAGTCTTGAGGGGATGCTAGCTGGCAGGCTCGAACTGCTTGAGCCAGGCCTGACTCTCATCCAGCGTCAGTTCTCAATCGAAGGGGTCGGACGGATCGACCTCCTCTGCCGTGACCGTAAGAAAGACCTTGTCGTGGTAGAGATCAAGAGGCCCTCGGCGGGCAATCGCGAAGTCGTGGGACAGATCGCAGCATATATTGGGTGGATTCGCAGGAACATGGCCGGACCCGGTCAGCGCGTCCGCGGAATCATCGTGGTCGGGAAAGAGGACGAAAAGCTCCGCTACTCAATCGAGGCCCTGGAAAACGTCTCAGTCAGGCCCTTCTATTGAGGGGGCCGGACCCAGGTAGCGCAACTCAAGGTGCGCGGGCCTGCTGGTATCCGTGCCGCCGAGCGCGTGGAAGCAGGCAGAAAGCCTCCGGATCCCTTACGAGTGCCTGTAGACCTGACCGCGGGTGTCGATTGTGGCCACGTGGATCACCCTCGAATCGCGATCGACGGTGAACAGAATGCGCCAGCCGCCTACACGCGACTTTCGGACGCCAGCTCGTTCGGTGAGCGGCGACGAGAGGCGCGGACCGAAGGGGTCTTCAGCAAGCAGGAGGAAGCGTGCGCGGATACGGCGCTCTGTGGGCCGGTCGAGCCGGTCAAGCACCTTTTCGGCTTCGCGGGCCAGATCGACGGTCCAGGTCACAATCCGCGTTCGCGCTCGTACTGGTCGAGGCGCTTAACCCGGCCGGCAGCAATGTCCGCCAGACCTCGATCCAGCGAGGCGAGGGCCGGTTTGCCGAGCGGCGCACCGTCGGGGTCGCTGGCGTCGCGCAGGTCTTCCAGCCACTGCCGCACCAGCTCTGCCTGCGCATCCGGCAATTGCTCGACAAGCTGATGAAGAGCTTCTCTCGTAGTCACGCGCACCTCCCCAGCCATCCGCCGCGGCGCCAGAGGAGCGCCGCCGTGACAGCTACGAGGCAAACGCCGCAAACGGCATCCCGCTGGAAGCTTTGCGGCCTTCCCGTTACGACGGCGCTAACGGTGTCCTGACAGTTCGACTCAGTGAATGTCCACGGCACGCCAATGATCGAGCGCGCGCGGTGTATCCGGTCCCACGCCGTCGTCGCGTCCGGCGCCGCTCCGACCAGCTCGAGCCAGGCTGCATTCCGCAGGACCTCCGGCAGCGTGGTCACACCGAATGCCTGCCCTGGGCCGGGAGAGTGGAAACACTGAGAATCGTAACCAGCAAGGAAGTCGTGCGCGATAACAGGCACGCTAGCCCACCGTCGCATCCAGTCCCCAGGGCTGAACTCCACCACCTGCCCGTCCGGGTTCCGAAAGGAGTAACGACCCGTGTCCACGATCATGGAGGTTCTCCCAACCAATCATACCGCGGTCAGCTCCAGAGCTGGCGATCGGGGGCGCTGAGGCCGAGCTGGCGGGCCGGGGGCGGCCTCCCGGTGAGGAATACACACTACAGTACGAATATAAATGTGTATTATAATCTGAATAGAGGCAAGATGATGCAAGGGACCGTTTTCACGGACAAGATTGTGACGGCTACCGATCTGAGCCGGCACTCGCGGGAGGTTCTAGATCAGGCGTTGGAGAACTGCATTACGGTCGTGCGGAACGACCAGAGCTTCGCGCTGCTGCGGCGCGATAGAGCGGCTGGGATGATGGCGGCTGTGGCACGGCTGGAGGTCACCACTGACTTGCTGACGACGATTCTCCGGGTGGCGTCCGGAGAGCGCATCGAATCGGCGCACCCGTACGAGTGGGTCTCGGCGTTCAGCTTGGGGGACCTCAAGGCGCTGGGCGCCGAGCTCTCCTCGGCGGCCCTTCGCGCCCGCAGCGGGGAGATCACTTGGGAGGAGTTTGACGCGGCCGTCCACGAATGGCAGGAGAGCGCATGGGCGGCCCGCAGCTCTGCTGTGCGGGCGGCCATCGAATCCGAAGCCGGGGAAGTGCCCTTGCCCGCGGTGAACACCTCACCCACAGCAGAGTGATACGGGGTCCACGGCGCGCGGGATGGCGGCTGCGACGGCCGGGTGCATCGACCCGCCGACGGTGTGGCAGTCGGCCGCTTCGACGGCGATGATCGTGATCTCCTCGGGGGCGTCGAGGCTGAGCTGGCGGGCCAGTGCCAAACCAACGCACAAAATGACGAAACCCTATCCCGGTGCTCCCCCTACGGCCAACCATCCCTGGAAGCAACGCTATGACGGGATGAAGGTCTGGAGGCCTTTGCGGCCGGGGCTGGATGAAACGGAAACCGCTCTGGGGCTGCCCCTGCGCTCCGCCCTGAACGCTCGGCCTTTGGGTTCGCAGGGCTTCGCTTCAGGGCAGGCCCAGAGCGACCCAACGGAAGCAAACCACAGGGGACACTTCTAATGAGTTGACGATGGGGACATTTCTAACGAGGGTTGACAAAAACTGCAATTCCGCGGATTAAAGGCAGGCGGCTGGGTGTATACTGAACAGGACCCGGGAGTCCAAAGGGAGAATTCCGGTTCATTCCATGCCAGCCCGGCGGAAAGTGCAGCAACACGGTGCACTTCTTGAATCGGGGGCTAGAGTCCCCACTCCCATTCGACGGGCCTTCCTAGGGCGACAAGCTCCATTCCTGGTCTGGGCAGGCTGTGACGTTTGTCCGAGCCCGCACGCGATGTGTAGCACCGTTAGGGAACAGCCATGCTAAAAACTGCTTTTATCAGCGCATTCGCATTGACGCTGGTCACCTACGCGGTGTTCGGCTGGCTCCAACCGACGACACCGCTTAATGCCGCAGAAACGACGGTGATATTTGCGGCATGGTTCGGCATTTCTGCTTTGCTCCGGTGGTTGACTAGTCGCCGGAAAAGAGGAGGTAAAGGTGCCCGCTGATTCCTGCCACAACGAGGCAAGTAGACGCAGTTGGTTAGCCGCAACGGCCCGCGGCTTTTGGGCGCTTGCGGCAGGCGTCGCGCTCTCCCCACGGCTTGCATCCCAGGTTCCCACGACGTACCTGACGGGGACGATTACGGATAGCACTGGCGAGGCTGTGCCGGACGCTCGAGTGACGATTACGAACAAGCAGACCCGAAGGTCATGCAGCACGTCGAGTGGGCCGGATGGGCACTATGTGTGTGCTGAATTGCCGGCCGGGACTTACGACGTCACTGCCGCATATCCTGGCTTCGCGGTGGCTAGTCAAACCGACATCGTCGTGGACGTGGGCCGAGCCGCTAGAGCTGATATTGTGCTGACCGTGGGGGCGACAGAAGTCTCGCTGCCCTTGATTACTGGGAGGCAATTCTTAGTGGGCGAGAGCCGTGAAGAGGCTGGGTACGGGCTGTACAGCTACGTGCTGTTTGGACGACGACCGGTCACGGATGCAACCCGCAAACGCTATCTCGCCGTCATCGCCGAATACCTAGCCTTTCCAGAAACCGTGCAACTCAAGAGGGCGGTACCCAAGGCTCAACTAAACGTCACGTACTTGCCAACGACGAGGGAGCCATTGGACGCCGCGCCAGAACTCGTGCTCAATTCCTATAATTACGTCCAAGCGCAGGTGCTACTCGCGAAGGTTCCAGGGGGACCGCGGGTCGACGGACCCTACATCATATCGAGCGAGATCCCGCTGAGCCAACCACATGGGATGCTCGATGGGCCCTACCTTTATCAGGACCTGTCGTCCGTTGAGCCACGCATCGTAGGGCTTTGGATTCGGGAGTTCATGATCCAATCGGGCAAGGAGGACTACTGGCGCGAGCGTAACGGGCCGCAGGCTGCGCTGCGGCTGCGCACCGCAATCGCCACAGTGGCTGCTGGCTTCAATCCGACCACGGAAGCGTTGAAACGGTGGCAAGGCATACTGGCGAGCTTGCTGTTCTGGAAGTCGGCCTCGTAGGGAAATGGCGAACATCGCTGACACGTTCCTCCCTGGTGGAACCTTCCCGGCAGGCTGGGGTACAACTGCGCTCTCCGATTTGAACGAGTGCCCATCGCAGTGTTTTGAGCTCCAGGAGGACCTCGCCTGGCCGCAAGGGAATGACTCTACGGGGCTCGCAGGCACGCTTCAGGTGAGAGGGGTTCATTGGAAAGTTCGAAAGGTGCCCAGGGTGGGGAGTCAGACTGCTCCGCTCCAATGATCGGGCACTTTGTTTGTTGACTCCTCTCCACGCCGCGTGGCCGTAAGGTTTCGAGGAACTTCCGTCTCGGTTTGTCTCTCGGTTTCGATCACGTCGTCGTCATCTCAGGCGTGGCCCTTCCCGGCCAGTCTCTCGGCCGTGCTCCCGAGGCCCGATGGCCTCACATCCGGTCAAGAAGGATCAGCTGAGGCGACCGGAGCAGGAACGCCAGGCCGAGACCAGCCACCCACCGGCCTCTCATCGCGCCTCGCTACGATCGTGGTGAAGCATCCGGGCTCGCGGCGGGCCGCGTCACCCGCAGCAGCGTGCCACGGCGTCCACCGCGCGGGGGATGGCGGCTGCGACGGCGGGGTGCATGGGCCCGCCGACGGTGTGGCAATCGACCGCTTCAACCGCGATGATCGTGATCTCCTCGGGGGCGTTGAGGCCGAGCTGGCGGGCCAGGCGCAGCGCGTCAAACAGACCGATGCCGTGGGGGCAATCGGCGGCCGAATGGGGCAGGTCCTCTTCGCGGAGCACGTAGATGGCACCGGGCTCGGCGCGGCCGGTC
>JBEKLW010000079.1:0-8188 GCA_050008815.1 Bryobacteraceae bacterium | reverse complement strand
GTTCGACCGGAAAGACGACTTCGACCGCTACCCACGCACGCTCGATGCCGACCTGGCCTTCTGCGCCGAGCGCGGCGCCGACATCGTCTTCGCGCCCGAGGCTGCCGAGATGTACCCGCGCCCGCCGCGCGCTTTTGTGGACGTCGAGGGGCTGACCGAGCACCTCTGCGGCCGCTTCCGCCCCGGCCACTTCCGCGGCGTCGCCACGGTAGTCGCCAAGCTCCTCCACATCGTCCAACCGGACCGCGCTTACTTCGGCCAGAAGGACGCGCAGCAGTTGGCCGTCATCCGGCGCATGGTGGCGGACCTGGATTGCCCGGTCGCCATCGTCGGCGTCGAAACCGTGCGCGAGCCGGACGGCCTGGCTCTGAGTTCCCGTAATCGGCGCTTGAGTCCCGAGCAGCGCGCCGTCGCCACCGTGCTTTATCGCGGGCTGCGGCTGGCCGAGGACCTGATCCGGCGCGGTGCCCGCGATCCGGAGGCCGTCAAGCGCGAGGTTCTGGCCGCCCTGGCGCGTCAGGCCGAAGTGCGCGTCGAGTACCTGGAGATCGTGGATCCCGAGGAGCTCCAGCCGGTCGCGGAGATCCGCGGCCCGGTGCTCGTGGCCGGCGCCGTGTGGCTCGGCGCGGTGCGCCTGATCGACAACCTGCTGGTCGAGCCGCAGCCCCTATAATTGTTGAAGGCGTCCGGCCATGATAGGCCCGGGTGGCGAAACTGGCAGACGCAAAGGACTTAAAATCCTTTGTCCCGCGAGGGACGTGCGGGTTCGAGTCCCGCCCCGGGCACCATCACTGTAAGAAACTTGCATGTTCTTCCTGCTCCTTGTTTTGGGCCTCTGGATGGGCCAGTGTGCCCGAAAGTGTGCCCAAACTCTGCAAGTGCCGCTGCATTCTCTCGGCGGCCAGATCCAGGTCCCGGTCATTCACGATGTTGTAGCGGTCGAACACCGAGCGGGTCTTGTACCCGGAGATCTGCATGGCGATCTTCTCGGGAATGCCGGCCCGGACCATGTTCCGCACGGCGGAGCGCCGCAGGTCAGGGAATAGCAGGCCGGGAACCTCGGCACGTTTACATGCCTCTGCCCAAGACTTGCGGAAGTTCCTGACGGGCGTGCCGCCGCCGAATACGGCATCGGCGACTTCGTGATGATCTCTTCCGACAAGGCCGTTCGCCCCACCAACGTCATGGGCCTCATCAAGCGCGTCGCCGAGCTTCTGGTCAGCTCCCTGCAGGGCCCCCAGGATGACAGGCCTGGGCAGGAGAACGGCGCCACCAGGTTCGTCTCCGTCCGCTTCGGCAACGTCCTAGGCTCCAACGGCAGCGTCATCCCCATCGTTTAAGAAGCAGATCGCCGCCGGCGGCCCCGTCACCGTCACCCACCCTGGGATGCGCCGCTTCCTCGAAGAAGCCGTGGCCGCAAACTGATAGCTGGCTCGAAAACCCGTGACTGGACCCTCTGTCCCAAGCCGTTTTTGGCGCGTGGACAGAGGTGCCTGTCACCGGCTTTCCCACCCTCTCGCCCGCCTTCGCCACCCCTCACCTCCGGGTAAGGAGCGCCACCCGTTCGCCTGCCGCTGCCTCTTGAAGATCGGCGTCCAGGGTCGCAAGAGCTAAACCCTCCCGCTGTGCTACTTCCAGATAAGCAGCATCGTATACAGACAGGCGGTGGGTACGTGCCAGCCGCAGAACCGCACTTTCGTCCGGGAGCCGGTCTACTCGCACCCGAAGCCGCGAGAGGTTAGCAAGGAAAGAGGCCGTGTCCGATTCCGCGATCCGCCCCCGGCGTTCGTTCACCACCAGGATGTTTCGCACCTCGAACCACCACAGGCAGGGTACGACGGCCTCCTCGGCGCGCATTCGAAGGAAAGCCAGATCGGCATCGGCGTGGTCTTCATCCTGAAACACCCAACACGCCGTGATCGATGCATCCAGAACGAAGGCCATCAGGACCTGCGTCCCTCATCACGGGCCGACAGTAGCTCACTCACGCTGATCCTGCCGGTGCGCCCGCGAAGCTCCCGGATGCTGGCGAGAGCTTTGTCGATCTCCTCCTGATGCCGGTCCAGCTCGGGCACAATCCGGGCGATGCGCTGCCCGTGGCGCGTGATGATCAGCGTTTCGCCCCGCTCCACATCATCCAGTAGCTGAGGAAGATGAACTTTGGCCTCTGATGCTTGAATCTCGCGCATGACGTCTCAGACTGGTCGATCCGACCGGTCTGAATTCATAGTACCACAATCTGCCAAAGAATCGCGTTCTGGAAAACCCGGGACTGGACCCTCTCTCCCCAGCCGTTTTTGGGTAGGGCGGACCTCCAGGTCCGCGGCCGGGCTCCAGCTCGGCCCTCTTCGCCCTCCTCTGGCTCCTCGCTCTGGCCTGCGTCATCACCGGCGAGCTCCTGCCCGGCTATAGCGCCCCCATGCGCTGGATCGGAGCCACCCACGTCAGCGACAAACTGCTCCACTTCGCCGCCTACACCCTCCTCGCCTTCATCCCCGTGTTCGGCTTCAAGATCCGGCCTGGCATCCTGGCCACCCTGTCCCTGATCCCTTTGGGAGTAGTCCTCGAGTTTGCGCAGCGCCTCGTTCCCACCCGCAGCTTCGAGGTCGCGGATATGGTGGCCAACACCCTCGGCGTTCTCGCCGGAACCGTCCTGGCCCTCGTGGTACACGCCTCCCTGCCTGCGGTGGAACAGGCTTGCCGGCCTATAATTGACCCGTGACCCCCGAAACCCCTCAACCCGCCCCTATCGCCGCAGCGCCTCGGACGCCCTCCCGGCACGAAGGCGGCATCTGCCCGAACTGTGGGGCCCCCGCCGTCCGCCGCTCGCACCGCAAAGGCTTCACCGAGCGTGTACTCTCCCTCGTCGGCGCCCGCGTGCGCCGCTGCCATGCCTGTAACGTCCGGTTCGCGCGCCTCTTCAGCTCCACCGTCTACATCGACGACGCCCGCCGCGCGCTCCGCCGCGCCTCCCTCGTCCTCCTCATGCTCGCCGGCTCTGCCCTGGTCCTCATCGTCATGCTCTGGCTCATGAACAAGCAGGCTGCCATCGGCCCCTCCGATGGTTTGCTCAAGACCCCCGCCCACACCCCGCGCCCCGTCCCGCCCCGCTCCCTCCCTGCCTGATCGCCCCGCTCCCTCCCTGCCTGACCGCCGCGCCTTATCTCGAGGCCGGTTCCGCCGGTTGTACCTTCAGATTTCGGATCGCCAGCCCCGTAATCGTGCCCGCCGTGGCGATGTTCGCCACCGCCGCGCTCCGCGCCGACTCTGGAGACCGCCGCAGCACCAGCGCCTCGGTCGCCACCATCCCGCCCATGGTGATCGACTTCAGCATTACCGCGCGGCCCGTGTTGAAGCTGCCGTTTCGCCCCCGCAGCAGCGGATTTAGCTCCACTCCGCCCCGCGACGACGCCACGTCCAGCACGCTCGCCGCCACCACCAGCGCTACAGACGCCCACCACAGCCGTCTCGATCTCTTGTGCGCTTCCACCGCCCGGCACGGCATGAAGTGCCCGGCCAGCAGCACCGCCAGCAGACACACTGCAACCTTCGCCCTCGAACGCTCCATTTTCCCCTCCTCCGCCGGACCACTGAACCGCGGCCGTCAGGGCGCGGCTTGGTCTCAGTGAGCAAATCGGCAGCGAGGAGGGGTGGCCTTAGCGGCTCATTTGCCGCCTGATCTCATGAACTCAGACGATACTTCCATCACCGCCGAAGCCGGCTCCGAAGGCCGCTGCCTCGACCGGACGACATTGGGCGATTGTGGGTACTGCGCCAGCTTGTGCGCCTCCTGTGACCGGCTGGCCCGGCTCACGGGCGCGGTAGGGACGGCCCTTGCGGACCGCCCCCGCTCAGATCCGTACGAGCGGAGCTGCCGCATACGGTTCTTACTTAAGGTTGGATGTGACCCGAAGAAGCGCTCCTCCGGGTAGGCGTGTAGCACCCGGCAGCTCGGTATGTAGCGGTAAACCAAACGCTGGAAACGTTCCCAGTTCATCCGGGTAGATTGGCTCCGCCGCCGCGGCGCCGCACCCACCTGCCCCTCGCTCATCCTACTTCCGCCCGGGGGAGCGCTGCGGTCAGATAGTTAATGATTCTCGAACGACAGGCAAACAGGGGCCGGAGCACCAGCTCTTGAAACCGGCTCCGGTCGCGAACGTACAGGTCCATCTCAATCCGGTCGCAACCCCGGCGGGCTTTGAGGTCGTAGAGCAGTTTCCCGAAGAACATCCGGCGATGACCGGCCGCGATGGAGTCTTGGATCGGCCGGTTGTACCCCAAGTTGAAGTAGGCCCCGCTGGCTCTGCTGCGGTCCGGATCGATGCCGATCATCGGCAGGTAGACCGCGTCGTCGTCCCGCAGCGTGACCAGCGCGCCGATCGGTTCCTCCCCGATCCTGGCCAGATAGATCACCGCTCTCCCCTCCAGGCGAGTCTTCAGCTCTTCAAAGAATTCGGGCCGATACGGAAACGGCCTCCCGTTGAGGCGGAGGGAGTGCGAGTTCATCAGACGGTGCAGGTGCTCCCGGTAACGCGCCGGCTCCTCGAGTTGCTCGATCACCAGGCCGGAGCGTCGCCCAAGGTTGATCTCCCTGCCGAGGTTCTTCGCCGTTCGGGGATGGGTTCTCTTCAAGTGCCGGCGGAAGTCGGCGAAGGAACGCCAGCCGGCGTCCAGTTCCAGACAGGCCGCGGGAAACTCGCGGCTGCGCAGGTAGCCGCGCTTCGCCAGTGCTTCGACAATCGGGCTGTTGGCCTCGACAACTCCCCGAAAGCAGACCGTCCAGCCGTGGTCCCGGGCCGTTTGTTCCACGGCTTGAACCAGGTCCGCCGTAATACGCTCGCGCTCTCCCGCAGGGGTATCGCCTCGCACCAGCACAGGTTCGCCCACACCGATCCCCGTCCCGCACACCAGCGCGGGCAGGGCGCTGAGGCGCAGACGCCGCGCGGCCTTCGCGAACCGTCCGAATAGCAGGTCGTCCAGGTTGAGCCGGTCACTGGCGGGTTCCTCCTGAACCTGGCAGACGACGGCGCCCACGAGTCCCGCAGCGCTGCGCGCCAGGATGTAGCGGAAAGACACGGGACTGGCCAAGTTTCCCTCGAGCGTGCGCAACCAGCCATAGCTGGCCAGGACGCTCCGCCCGGCTAGCCGATCCCATTCGGAAGCTTCGACTTCGGCGACGCTCTTCACCTGCTCCATCGAGACCATGCCGCTCTCCGATTGCCCCAGCCTTTCACGCAGTCAGAACGACAGCCGAAGCGAGAACTGAATGCTCCGCGGCGAGTTCCACTGGGCGATATTGTTATCGAACACCGCGGTCTTGTCCTGATTGTTAGTCCCCAAATAGGATTGATCGCCGACCAGCCAGTTCACGTTGTTCAACAGGTTGATGGACTCAGCGCGGAACTCCGCCCTGGTCCGCTCGGTCAATGGAATCACCTTGCGCAAGCCCAGGCTCAGATTGAAGGCGCCCGGACCGGCGAACATGCGCCGCTGTAAGTTGCCCAGCGCGCCCGGAGCAGGCTCCTCAAATACACCCGCCGGAGCGTTCACATATGTCACGGTCCCGCCGGGATTCTTGCGGATTCCGAAATACTGCCGGATCTGGCCCCCAGTCAGGGACGTCACAACCGTATTCTGTCCGGCGTTCGCTTGCGCAGCAAAGGTGCCGAGGCCGGAAACGCTAACGGCGTCACCCGTGGGTGTGACGACGGAACCGCCGGAAAGCAGCGAGAACGGCGCCCCGGACTGGGCGATCACGATAGCACTAATACTCCAACCGCCCAGAACCCTGCCAGACACACTGCTCCCGGAACTTCCGCTCCTGAAAAAGGGAAGATTGCTGGTCGCCATGGCTCTGAATGCGTGTGTCAGATTGAACGGTGATGGCGCCCACTCCAGAGAAGGATTGTGCAAGTCCAGATACGGATCGACCGCGCCTGGCTGGTAATCGTCCAGGTTGCTGAGGACCTTCGAGAAAACGTAGCTGGCCGTCAGACTCAGGCCGGTCGCGACACGCCGGGACACAGTCAATTGCAAAGCATCGTACCGCGACGCGCCGAGCTGCGACAACAGATATATCCCGCGCGGCGCCAGTGGATTCCCCAAAAAGTTGTAAGCGCCGTTCCGATTGTATCCCTGGCCCTGGTACCATCGGGCCAGTTCACCTGCCTGGCCGGTTAGAATCAGAGACCTCGCATATAAATCGGGCTGGCAGTTTTGAAGGCTGAAATTCGCACAGATCCCGCCTCCTGGCAGCGTTGGGAAGCCGCTGGTGGGATTGCCGCTTTTCAATTCCGACTGAACCTGCCGGAAAGCCGCAAGAAAACCCGGAGACATCATCACCTGGTTGCGGTCTATTGAACGAGGCCCCTCTTCCAGACGATTTCCCACATAACGCACATCAAACTGGAATCCCTTCACCTGAGATTCGACTCCCACGTTCCAGTACTTGACGTTCGGGGTCCGCACATGCCAATCGACGGCATACACGGCGCCAGGTTGCTGATGGAAGCTGCTCGCGAATGACAGCAGCGATTGCAGTGTCAGACTGGAAGGCAGCGTGGGAGCTGGCGTCGCCGGCGCCTTCGAGAGCGGTACCAGGCTGGCGCTCAGATCCGTGGACACGTCAAAGCTCTGAAACGGGTTTCGGAGCGCGAAAATGCTCAAGTTCGGGAGCAGGTTGTCGTTCACATAGCTGATATTGAAACCCCCGCGCAGCACCAGCGGGAGCCTTTCGAGCGGCTTCCAGGCAAGCCCCGCATATGGGTTGTAGTTGTCGAAATCCTTCCTGTAGAAGGCGTGTCCAGTGGAGGCGAAGGCGAAGGCCAGGTTCTGGTCGTACACCGAGTCGGACGCGACGCCGGATTGATCGGGAATGATTGCGGCGCCGGTTCGCTCGTTAGCCCGGGAAAGGTAGTCAAACCTCAGGCCCAGGCTGATCGTCAGAGAACGAAGTAGTCTCCAGTCTTCGTGGAAGTAGCCCGAAATCATATTCGCGGAAAGATTGCTGCGCGCCGTCGATCCGCTCGAGTATCCGGAGGTCGCCGAAGCGATGTTGAAGCGCTGATCGGCTTCCGTGATGGCGCCCTGGGCAATGTCGCCGACGACAAAGCGCGGAACCGTCAGTGAATCCAGCGGCCCGTTATTGAAACCATACGACTGGAGGCGATACTGCTGGAGCCAGAGGCCGGCCTGTAACGAGTGTTTGCCAACCGTCCAGGTCAGGTTGTCCTGGTAACTATGCAGGTGATCGTCGCGTCCCTGAGGGTCGACGCCCCACATGGGCTGGCTGACTGAAACACTCGTGTCGTTCAGGATAGCAATAAAACCAAACCGGGAACGGAGTGAGTTGCGAAAGTCGACGCCGGGCAGACTTGCGCCAACGCGCACCTCGTTAGTCAGGCGGGCATTCGCAGACCAGCGCCATGAGGCTGCGAAGAAAGGCGAGGAGACGCCGACGGTGGTCGTTGGTTTACGCCCGAAGACGGAGGAGCCGGAGGGATCGTCCATGGAACCGTTCCTGAACGCAAAAGTCAGGCCGAAGCTGTGCCGGGCCGAAGCCAGGTAATCCAACCGCGCCAGTCCAATACTGGCAGTGCCTCCACTGTTCTGCGTTACCCGGTACTTTCCCGACGGATTTGATGGAATGAGTCCCAGAACCCGTTGCATCAGTGGATCCCGGCTCGTAAGTGGGCTGTCGGGTACGACGCCTGTGCGGGTCACGGTCGAGCGGTCGAGGTCGGCTTCATAGTTCAGAAATATAAACAACTTATCCTTCCTCAATGGGCCGCCGAAGGTCGCGCCCAATTGACTGAGATTCGTGGTGGCAGGCATATTCCGGCTGTTGTCGGCCCAGTACTGTGCAGTGATTCCTTTCGGGATCGCCAGCCAGTACGCCGAGGCATGAAACGAAGCGCCCCCGCCTGGCGTGCTGAAAGCCACCTGAGAGCAGCCGCAGCCATAGATGGCGCCGGTCACGACGGTCGCTTCGCTGATCTGATCGGTGCGCGGCGAAAGAGTGGTGGAATCCAGACTGTTCGCACGCATGAAGCTTTCCTGCATGATCAGGCCGTCGTAGGTGATGTTTGCCAGCGATGCTGACTGCCCATAAATAGCCAACGGGGCGCGGCCGTTGTGCTGCACACCGGGGAGCATATCCACCAGGTAGAACGGGTCCCGGCCCGGAAGC
>JBEKLW010000078.1:0-8299 GCA_050008815.1 Bryobacteraceae bacterium | reverse complement strand
CGAGGGCGGGCCGTTCGCCGACGGGCTGCGCCGCCTGGGCTGCGAGTGCGCCGTCACCGGCGACCGCCGCGTGAAGATGGTGCTCACCGAGGGCGTCGAGATCCGCGACCTGTACCGCGCCGCTTCCGAGTGCGGCCTCACCATTCGGCGGCTCAGCTACAAGCGCGACAGCCTGGAGGACATCTTCCTGAAAGCCATGGAGAACGGCGATGGGCGGCGCTAACCGCGCGGCAGGGCGCCTGCGGCGCAGAGGCGGCGCGCCGGAACCGGCGCCTGCGTTCTTATCCCTGTGCCATGAGAGGAGCGTTGACCGCGCGGCAGGGCGCCTGTGGCGCAGAAGCGGCGCGTGGCAACCGGCGCCGGCGTTCTTATCCCTGTGCCATGAGAGGAGCGTTGACCGCGCGGCAGGGCGCCTGTGGCGCAGAAGCGGCGCGTGGCAACCGGCGCCTGCGTTCATTCCCCTGCGCCAAGAGAGGAGCTGCACCGATGGCGGTCTATAAGCGAGGCTACGAGCCGTATGCGGGCACGCTGACGCCCCAGTGGTCGCGCTTTCTGCTCATCGCGCGCAGCTCCTGCCGCCACGTGTTCGACTCCAAGTTCATGATCACGTTCTTCGTCGTCGCCTTCATCTATCCGGTGGTCATGGCCATACTGCTGTACTTGCCGCACAACGCCGGCGCGGCCGCCCTGCTCCAAGGCAGGAGGATACTGCAGCCGGACGGCTTGGCGTTTCTCAGGTTCCTTTCCTGGCAGGGCACGCTGGCGTTCATGCTCACCGGCTTCCTCGGCCCCGGCCTGGTGGCGCCGGACCTGGCGAACAACGCTTTGCCCTTGTACTTCTCGCGACCGTTCTCGCGCGCCGAATACGTTCTGGGAAAAATGGCCGTGCTGGCGATCCTGATCTCGGCCATCACCTGGGCGCCGGGACTGCTGCTGTTCGGCTTCGCGGCGTATCTGGAGGGCGGGGCGTGGCTGGCGGCCAACCTGTGGATGGTCCCGGCGCTGCTGGCGGCCTCCTGGATCTGGATCGTCGCGCTGTGCCTGCTGGCCATGGCGACCTCGGCCTGGGTGCGCTGGCGGGTCGCCGCCGGCGCGCTGATCTTCGGCCTGTTCTTCGTCGTCGCCGGATTCGGCGAGGCCATCAACCACAACCTGCACACTCGCGCCGGCAATCTAGTCAACATCGCCGCGATAATCGGGACCATCTGGCACTGGCTGTTCGGCGTCCCGCCGGACACCGGCCTTTCGCCCGGGGCCGCTCTGCTGGCGCTGGCGGCCGGCTGCGGGGCCTGCTACTGGCTGCTGGCGCGCAAGCTGCGCGCCTACCACGTGGAGCGCGCATGAACGGCCAGGAGGGGATCGTCTTCGAGGACGTCTCGAAGTTCTACGGCGAGGTGCTGGGCGTCAACCGCGTGAGCCTCTCGATCCCGCCCGGCATCACCACGCTGGTCGGCCCCAACGGCTCCGGCAAGACCACCCTCATGAACCTGATGACGGGGCTGGTGCAACCCTCCTCCGGCCGCATCCGCGTGCTGGGCATTCCGCCGGCCGACTCGGAGAAGCTGTTTCGCATCACCGGCTACTGCACGCAGTTCGACGCATTCCCGCGCGCGCTGACCGGCTTCGAGTTCATTCACTCCTACCTGCGGCTGCACGGCATGCCGCGCGCCCAGGCCGAGCAGTTGACCGTGAAGGCGCTGGAGCGCGTCAACCTGGCCGAGGCGGCGCACCGCCGCGTCGCCTCCTACAGCAAGGGCATGCGGCAGCGCATCAAGCTAGCGCAGTCGATCGCGCACCAGCCCACGGTCTTGGTGCTCGACGAGCCGCTGAACGGACTCGACCCCATGGCGCGCGCCGAGGCTATCGCGCTCTTCCGGGCGCTGGCCGGCGAGGGGCTTTACGTCGTCATCTCCAGCCACATCCTGCACGAGGTGGACCGCATCTCCGACCAGGTGGTGCTCTTGAGCAACGGGTACGTGGTGGCGGAGGGCCAGATCCAGGCCGTGCGCGGGGAGATGCACCAGGATCACCCTCTGCAAATCCTCGTCCGCACCAAGCAGCCGGCCCTGCTGGCCTCGCGGCTGTTTTCGCAGGACCACGTCGCCGAGGTCCGCGTCCACCACGATCGCCAGGGTCTGCTGGTTCTGACGCGCGCCCCCGAGCTGTTCTACCGGCTGCTCCAGGATTTGGTGGTCGAGGGCGCCATCGAGCTGGACTCGGTCGCACCGGCCGACGACGACGTCAACTCGGTTTACGAATATCTGATCGGAGACGGGGGAGGCGCCGCATGATCTCGCGATACCCGTGGCGGCTTTGGGGCGCGCAGATCGCCGCCATTCTGCGGCTGGAAGTGAAGCGCAGCCTGGCCTCCCGCCGGGCCATCGCCGTATACCTGCTGGCGGCGATGCCGGTGTTCATCTTCGCGCTCCACGCCGTCGCGCACCTTGAGGGCTGGAGGCGCTGCAGCGGCCGGGAGGATCTGATGGCTTACGCCACCGTGTTCCAGATCTTCTCCCTGCGGCTGGCGGTCTTCTTCGGCTGCGTGGTGGTCTTTCTGAATCTGTTCCGCGGCGAGGTGCTCGAGAAGACGCTGCACTACTACTTTCTCGCTCCCGTGCGCCGCGAAGTGGTCGTCGTGGGCAAGTACCTGGCGGGCGTTGTGACCACCGTGACGGTGTTCGGCGCCAGCACGCTTCTGTCCTACCTCATCCTGTGCCAGCACCTGGCGCTGACCGAGAACCGCGCCGTGGTTCCCTGGGCGCTGGGCCACACCGCGGCGTATGTGGGCGTCACCGCGCTCGCCTGCCTGGGCTACGGCGCCGTGTTCCTGGCTCTGGGAATGCTCTTCCGCAATCCGATCGTCCCCGCCATCTCGGTGCTCGTCTGGGAGCTGTTCATCGTCTTCTACCCGCCCGTGCTCAAGAAGATCAGCGTGATCTTCTATCTGGAATCGTTGTGCCCGGTGCGCGTGCCCTTTGACAATGCCGGCCAGTTGTTCGCCATCCCGGCCGACCCGACGCCGGCCTATCTGGCGGTGCCGGGACTGCTGTTGCTGACAGCGGCCGTGCTGGTCTACGCGAGCCTGCGGGTCCGCAAGACGGAGATCAACTACGGCACCGAGTAGGCGCCTCCGGCGCCACTGACCACTCGCAGCGAGCTCCTCCTGGAGACTGCTCCTCGAAGAACGTCTTTCCCGGCGCCGCAGGCGCCCTGCCGGGCAATTTGCGCTGGGATGGGTCGGCTTGCCGAGAAACGCCAGGGCTGAGCCGTACTATGGACCGGTACTGGTACTAAGGCAAACGGTGGCTTCCGATCGCGTGGGCCGCGGCTGCGTGTCTTGGCTTCTGACCCGGCGGGGCATGGGGAGCGCTACCGAATGGGCGTCTCAGCTTGGGCGGTGACAGTATCCAGAACAACTATCCTAGGGCTAACTTTAGTTAGCATTGCAGCGCTGTGGTCGGGTGATTACTTTCTTGCTATATCTGCGCCTCCGTGACCCGTTGCAGAGCCGATCTTGACCATTCCCTCCCAGGCGAAAATGTTAGAAACACTGTGGTAAACGGTAGTCATTCGGTGTACAATCGAGAACCGACGATACCCCTGAAGATACCGTGGGGAGGACGTGCCGATGACCAACACAGCCACTCCAGCCGAGTCCCTAGGCGCCCCGTCTGCGGCTGCCGCGTTTTACCGTTGGGAGGTTCCCGACAAGCCGGTTGTGATCCACATCAGCCTCGACCTGGTTGATCGCCTGGAGCGTGAGGCCCTCGAGAGCTTCAAGGCGGTGACCAAGCGCGGCTCGGAGATAGGCGGTGTTTTTGGGGGTCGCGTAATTCCAGGCGACCCGCAGGCCATCTACCTCGAGCGCTATGAGCCTGTCGAATGTGAGTACTCGCGGGGTCCTCTCTACATGCTCGCGGATGCCGACAAGCTGCGCCTGGGGGAGGCGATCGAGAGGGTGAAGAGCGGTGGCCAGGCCGTGGCGGGCTTCTTCCGCAGTAACACGCGCAGCTCCATCGCCCTGGACGAAGAGGACTTGGCTTTGGCGCAGCAGTTCTTCTCCGACCCTAGCCAGGTCTTTCTGCTGGTCAGGCCATTCTCGATGAAGCCCAGCCTGGGCGCGTTCTTCTTCTGGGAGGGCGGCCGTATCGAGGCCGAGGCGTCCTATCTCCAGTTCCCGTTCAAGCGGGCCGAACTGCTGAAAAGCTTCGCGAGTTCCATCGTCTCGGCCCCGGCGAAGCCCGTCGAGGCCCCGGCTCCTCCCAAGGAGCCGCTGGTCATGCCTAAGCGCGAGGAGCGTGCTCCGGTCAGTGCCCCGGTGCCCTTCAAGCGGGAGGAGCCCAAGCCGGCCCCAGTCATCCCGCCGCCTCGGGAGCAGCCAGCGCCGCCGCCGTTGGTTCGCGAGCAGCCGAGGCCGCCTGTGGCGCCGCCTCCGATGCGGGGACAGCCAGCGCCACCGCCTCCAGTGCTGAGGCGGGAGGAGGCCAAGCCGCCGGTGGTTGCTCCGAAGCGCGAGGAGCCCGCGCCGCCTCCGCCCCCGCCGCCCCCCATTCTGAAGCAGGAGGAACGCCTGGCGCCGGTGGCTGCTCCGCCCAAACGGGAAGAGCGGTTGGGCGCTCCCCTCGGTTTGAAACGCGAGGAGCGGCCGCCCATCGTGCCAGTGCCGCCGCGCCGCGAAGAGCGCGCGGCCGGCCCGCCCGCTATTCCGAAGGAGCCGGTGAAGGAACCGCCTGCGCCTCCGGTCACGGTCAGGAAAGAGGAGCGGCCGCCGGCGCCCCCTGTTGTACCCGTTCCCCCGAAGCGGGAGGAGAAGCCGGCCGTTACGGTCAAGAAGGAAGAGAAGCCGGTTGTGGCGCCGATCGCTCTGAAGCGCGAAGAGCCGCCCGCCGAGGTCGAGGCGCGGCCGCCTGTGCAGCCGGCCGCCGTGAAGCCGGCTGAAGTCGGAGCGCCAGCCAGGAAGGAAGAGCCGGTGCACGTGGAGGCTCAGCCGGCAGCCGCGGTGTTAACCGAGCCGGTTGAGGGGAAGCCCGGTCTGTTCAAGCGCCTGAAGTGGGTCATTGCCGCCGTCGTGCTCGTGGCCGCGGGCGGCGGTTACTTCTACTACCGCTCCACCGTGGCGCCCACCCAGCAGGCCGGCTCACCGGCGGATAACACCCTGGGTCTCAAGGTTGAGCGCAACGCCGGCCAGTTGCTGCTGAGCTGGAACCGCAGCGCCAAGCTGATCGCGACGGCCACGCGTTCCACGCTGTCGATCACTGACGGAGACCACAGGGAGGACGTGGATCTGGACCTCGGGCAGCTCCGCAGCGGCAACATCATCTACTCTCCGATCAGCACCGACGTCAACTTCCGTCTCGAAGTCACGGACCTGAAGAACGGCAAGAGCCTCAGTGAGTCCGTGCGCGTCCTGGCGGGCCGTCCGTCACCGGGGGTGGTCGCTCCTCCACCTTCCGCGGCAAAGCCTGGGCCCAACCCGGCTGAGCAGAGGCCGGCGGTGGCCGCGCCGCCGCCCGCGGTGGCCCAGCAGCCGGCAGCGCCTCCCCCGCCCGCACAGGCCAAGGTTCTGGTTGGTCCTGCCGTGACGGCCCAGGTGCCCAGGCAGGGCTCCCTCGCCGAGCGCCTCCGCGCGCCGGAGCAGCAAGAGCTTCCGGCGCCACCGAGCATCAGCTCCGGCGGAGGGGTGCCGTCCCGCCCGGCGCCACCGGCTCAGACTCCGGTCGCGGCAGCACCGGTGGCTCCCGTTTCCGCACCGGCACAGGCGCCGCCACAACAGCAACAGCCGGCACAGCAGGCGCAGACTCCGCCACCGGCGGCCCAGGCCCCCCCCGCCGCGCAGGCGCTGAGGACCGGCGGCCAGGTCCAGGGGGCGCGCTTGGTGCAGCGCGTCCCGCCGGTCTATCCACCGCTGGCGCGTCAGACGCGTGTCTCCGGGATCGTCCGCGTCCAGGCCGTGATCGGGAAAGACGGGAGGGTGAAGACGGCGACCGCAGTCAGTGGGCCGCCGCTGCTGCGCTCGGCCGCAGTCCAAGCCGTGCAGCACTGGGTTTACACCCCGGCGACGTTGAACGGCGAGACGATCGAAGCTGAGACGCAGGTGGATATCAACTTCTTGCCGTGAGTCGGGGCGGGCCGGGGCCCGCCCTCGCCTAGCCCGATCTTCTCACACGCCTTCGGCTGCGGCTTGCGGGAGGCCGGCATCTTCTCAAGTTGCACTCGGGGTGAGTCCTCGATCCGTAACGGACCTGCGGGCTCACCCCGTCGCGCGCCTTGAATCTGCCGGCCTCGCGCGGCGCGTCGCTTCGAACGGCGTGAGAAGATCGGGCTAGGCCGCACGTATCTGATCTGTTCGGCGTCCGGCTACGAAGCTGCAGTAACTCAGGCGCGATCTGATCCATGCGGGTCGAGACGGCGCCCGCCTGATGTGGTTCGTTTTCCGCCGGCCACACCGAGCCGGCGAGGCCATCCGGGGACCGGGGAGAATGCAGCCGCTCCCTGTGCGCCGCGGCGCGTGGGGAATCCCGCACCTGCCGGTCGGCATCCGGTCGCACCGCGCGGACCGGAGAACTTCGGTTCAAGCGGCTTGCGTGGAAGTCGTGAGAGGCGTGGCCTTCAGGAGCGGAGCTTGCGGCGGCGGTTGAAACGCCAGTCGCCGAGGGCCGCGGCGAAAATCGCGATTCCGCACACCAGAATCGCTATGCCCAGAGCGGCGTTCATCGCGTTCAACCAGAGCATATCGGAGGCCTGCATCTGAAATGCACCCGGCCCTATTCTGCGCCGGACTGACATGCCTGTCAAGGCCTCCGGCGGGTATCGCAATCACGCCGTGCGTCGGCCCTGGATCATCAATGGACTTTTCCCCTTGCAGAACGGGCCTTACGCTGTGATCAAGTGACTGGATTTCGGGCAGCGATCGTATCAGCACCCATTCTCGGAGACCAGAACGGGACTCTGACCGTTCCGCCCCCCATTATGCGTGCAACCCCTCGGACGGGCGCTTGGACGCCAGAAATGCGAAGAGTTGCTTGTCCAGGCCGAGGATGTGCTCGGTGGTCCAGTCCTGGATGAAGAGCGACAGCACGTGGCAGGGACCGATTGCTCCAATCGACAACTCTCGTCTGACAACGTAGGCTTGATCCAGCAACTCTGTATGCGCGGCCTTGTGCGCCCCGTATCCCTCATAACCATGCGCGACCATCAGATCCTCTTCCGTGTGGAAGTGCATCTCGGTAAAGTCAATCAGGGCTGACAGCATTGCCTCGAGTTCCTGCAGTGGTTTCGCGGCATCAATTGAATCGCGCAGAGCACGCGCCCTGGCCAGCAACACCCGGTGCTGCTCGTCAATCTCCGCAACGTGGAGCAGCAATTCGGAGCGCAACTCGAACGGTGACATCACTTCGGATTCGCATTGTGAACTCATGAGTGTTCTCTTCGACAGCTAGATCGGCGGATCCGACCTCCTCGGATATACCCCCGGTTGCGGCCAGCGGTTCTGGCAGACGGGCCGGCCGACCGCCTCTGGTGCAGCCCCCGACCTTCCCGCCGCTGCGGTCCGGTCAGAAGTCTAGCAGAATCAATCGATTGCAGTCTCCGCACAGTTCTTCCTCGGAGTCGGACACCTGGAGTGCCGGCAAAGTGGGCACTCTCTCGAAGAGCGCGACGCTGAGAATCTGTGGAATCGGGTAGGGACCTGCGTTCAGGCCCACGACCCTTTTACCGGTGTCGTTGGCGAGGGTGCGCAGCGTGAGCTGCGCGCCGCGCGGTGGAGGCAAAGACCCCTGGGGCGGAGCTGATCTCGCTGCCGGGGCTTGCCGGGTATAATGGTAGGTCTTGGAAGAACCCTCATGCACAAGAAGACCTCCATGTCTAACCTCCGCGCTCCTCTAGTGAGCAGCTTTCTCGGACTCTTGGTCGGCCTCGCACTCGCTTTCCCCGTGCATGCCCAGCAAGAGGTAACTCCTCAGGCTGGGTACATGAATCCGATGTTGCCGCTGGAGCAGCGTGTTAACGACCTCATCGGCCGCATGACGCTGGAAGAGAAGATCTCGCAGATGCGGGACCATTCGGCCCCCATCCCGCGGCTTGGCGTTTCGAAGTACGACTGGTGGAACGAGGGCCTGCATGGGGTCGCCTTTGCCGGCTACGCGACGAATTTTCCTCAGGTGATTGGGATGGCTGCCACTTGGGACACCGACCTTGTCCACAGGATCGGCGAGACGGTCTCGACCGAGGCGCGCGCCAAGTACAACGAAGCCATGCGCCATGACCAGCACGAATCGTTCTTCGGGCTTACGTTCTGGGC
>JBEKLW010000077.1:0-8535 GCA_050008815.1 Bryobacteraceae bacterium | reverse complement strand
AACCACCGCGGACAAGACAAGAGCCAGCGCAAGAGAACGCCTGAGCCGTTCACTGCCCGTCATCCACACCACCTCCGGCAGCATGCCCTTCTGTACCTGACGCGTCAACGAGCGTCCTCGCCTTCACCACCGCACCAACGCTAGCCTGGACGTGTGTGGCGCTGGTGAAGAAACGATGAGAGCGCCGTGAGGGCCAGAAACGCGACGTGCTGCCTCCGTCCCGCATGGCGATCGGCCATGGCATCGCAGCGGCCCGACCCGGCCGTTGCCGGTGCCCGGCCGCTGGCGCCGACTGGCCCTCGGCACTCCCCGGGCAACTGGCTGCTCGTCATCATCCTGTTTGCCATCTTCAGCCGCCTGCCGGATTTCATCGCCGCGTACGTCATCCCCTGGGTGCCGATTGTTCGAATCCTGTCCGTGCTGGCCCTGATCGTACTGCTTCTCAGCGGCGGCATGAAGCGGGCCTTGTTCACCTTCCCGGCGCTGCTGCTGATCGCTTTTACCTTCTGGCTGATGGTCGCCACACCGTTCAGCGTCTGGCCCGGCGGCAGCGTCGACCTCCTCAGCAGTTGGTCCAAGTCCGTCTTGTTTTTCGTGGCCACGGCTGGCCTGATTGTCACCCTGGCCGACTGCGAGCGAGCCCTGTACGCCATCGGCTGGGCCAGCGTCGGGGCCGGGCTGCTGACCCTCTTGGTCGGGGCCACGGTCGGAGGGCGCCTGCAATGGCGGGCAGGGACCCTTGCCAACTCGAACGACCTGGCGCTGTTTCTGGTGCTGGGTCTGCCAGCGTGCTTCCTCCTGGCCCGCAACGCGCGCAGCCGGCCCGGCAAGCTGGCCGGGGCGGCTGGTGGCATTTTGGTGGCGGTCCTCGTTGTCCCCACCGGCTCCCGCATGGGGCTGCTGATGCTGGTGGTCACCTGCGTTGTCTTGGCCCTGCCCACTCGTTTTGCCACCAAGATCAAGTTGGCGTTCCTGGCCTTGGTGGTTGCTCTCATCGGCCTGCTCTACTCGGGGGAAGTCGCGGTGGGCCGCTATCATACCCTGTTTTCCGCCGAGCAGGAAGAGGATCTCGGTACCACTCAGTCCCTGGAAAGCGCGGCCGCCTCGGCGCGCGCGCGCAGGGAACTGTTAATGAAGAGCATCGAAGTTACGTTGCAGCACCCGATCGTGGGTGTCGGCCCCGGCATGTTCAGCGTGGCAGTGGCTGGACGCAACAGCGATGTGGGCGCCGAGGATCTCGGCTGGCATCAGACCCACAACAGCTTCACCCAGGTCTCCAGCGAGTGCGGCATCCCCGCGCTCCTGTTGTGGGTCGTCCTGCTGGTCTATTGCATCAGGAAGAATTTCCGCCTCTGGCGGATCGCGCGCCGCCGGCCCGATCTCGAGCGCATTGCCAACGTCAGTTACTCGCTGCTCGTCTGGGTTGGCGTGTTCACCATCGGCGCCATGCTCACCAGTCTGGCCTACGACTTCTTCTTGCCCGTCATGGCCGGCATGACCGTCGGTTTCAGCTCGGCGGTCCAGCGTGAACTCCTGCTCGCGCCGCCGCCGGCCGGCCAGCCTGCCGCGGCGCCGGCGGGGAACCGGTGGGCAGCCCTGCCGGTCGTGCGAAAGGCTGCTGTCTAGTACGGGGCGGGGCGCGCGTGATCACCTACAAAGGCAGATTCTCAATCACGATCGGAGATTGCTGGTACGCGGCCTCGAGCGGACCGCCCGCGGCCGACATCGTTCACTATTACCACTTGCCGGAGCCCCTGGAAGGCGCAGTCAACCAGGAGTTCTCCACCATCTGGATCGATCTTGCCCAGCCGGAGGACCAACTGATGGCCGGCATGAACAAGAGCACGCGCCATCATGTCCGCAAGGCCTCGGAGTATGGCCTGATTTACGATGCCTGGTATCCGGACACCGCCACGGTCCTGGATGAGTTTGCCAGCTTCTTCGACGCCTCCGCCAGCGCCAAGAGTATGCCGCTGGTCAACCGCGAGTCCCTCCGCGTTTATGCGGCCGCCGGCGTGCTCGACCTCTCGCGGGTTTCCGACCGCGAGGGCCGCCCGCTCGTCTGGCATGGGCACTATCGCGATTCACGGCACGCCCGGCAAACGCACACCGCTTCGATCTTCCGGCTCCAGCCCGATCCTGAGTTCCGCAATTTCCTCGGCCGGGCGAACCGCTATTCCTGCTGGCAAGACATCCGGCGTTTCAAGCGCGCAGGTGTTCTCACATACGATTTCGGCGGCTGGTATCCCGGAACGGAAGACCAGGAATTGCTGGCGGTCAATTTCTTCAAGGAAGGCTTCGGCGGCCGCATCGTGAAAACGTTTCACGCCACCCGCGGCGAGACTCCGAAAGGCCGCCTCTATCTCGCCGCCGCGCGCCTCCGCCAGCGCTTCGGCCGCCGGGGACGGCACGGATGAGATTCCGCCTGCTGGATCCGCGCGAAGTCCCCTGGCAGCGGCTCGACGCCTTCCCCGACCGCACCGTCTTTCAGACTCGCGCCTGGGTGGATTTCCTCGCCGAAACGCAGCGCGGCACCCCGGTCCTGGCCGAGCTCCGCGACGGCCAGGTCGTCGTGGGCTTCTTCACCGGCCTCACCTTTCGCCGCTTCGGCATCAAGATCCTGGGCAGCTCTTTCCCGGGCTGGACCACCCCCTATATGGGCTTCAACCTCGGACCCGGCGTTCCGCGCCAGGCGGCGCTCCAGGCGCTTGAGCCGTTCGCATTTGAAACCCTCGGGTGCCTCCATCTGGAGGTCTGCGACCGCCACTGTTCCGTCGAAGACGGCCGCGCGCTCGGCTTCGCAGTCGAGTATTTCGATACGTACGAAACCGATCTGATGCTGGCCGAAGAACAGCTCCGCAAGAACCTGCACGACGACTGCCGCTGGGCCATTCGCAAGGCCTCCAGGAGCGGCGTCGTAATCGAGGAGGCGCACGACGATAGCTTCGTCGATGAGTACTATGAGCAGTTGCGCCAGGTTTTTGGCAAACAGAAACTCGTCCCCACCTATGACATCGGCCGCGTGCGCGCTCTGGTCAAGCACCTTCTTCCCACCGGCCACTTGCTGCTGCTGCGAGCGAGATCGCCCCAAGGCGACTGCATCGCAACGGTGATTGCCGCCGGCCTCAACCGCGTCGCCAACTTCTGGGGAACCGCCAGCTTTCAGTCCGGCCAGAAGCTTCGGCCGAATGAGGCCCTGCGCTGGTATGCCATCCAGTACTGGAAGCGCCACAACGCCGAGGTCCTGGATTGGGGGGGCGCCGCCGAAGGCGGCGACTACAAACAGAAGTACGCCCCGGTTCCGGTTCGCATCCCCCGGTTCAACAAGTCGCGCTACAAACTGCTCGGCGCCCTGCGGTCTCAGGCGGGGCGCCTGTTGCACTCGCGGCAGCGGATGCTGGGCGGTCTGGCGCGCCATGCGGAGTAGTCCGCCGGATATACCCATGATCTGCCCGCGCTCCGTGCTCTTGATGGCCCGCCAACTGGACCTCGGCGGGACCGAACGCCAGCTCTGTGAACTCGCCAAGGCGCTGGACCGCTCCCGCTTTGCTCCCCATGTCGGATGCTTCCACGCCCAGGGCTTTCGCGCCGAAGACCTCCGCGCCGCCGGCGTCCCCATCCTGCACCTGCCCGTCGCGTCCTATCTGCGCCCCGGCGCGCTGCGCGGGGCCTGGCAGATGGCCCGCTACATCCGCCAGCACGACATCCGGATCGTCCACACCTTCGACGTGCCTCTGAATCAGTTCGGCGTCCCGGTCGCTCGCGCCTGCAGTGTACCGGTGGTCATTTCCAGCCAGCGCGCCCACCGCGACCTGCTTTCCGCGCGCTCGCCCGGTTTCAACCGCCATTTCCTAAGGCTGACCGACATGATGGTCGACGCGGTCGTCGTCAACTCTCTGGCCGTGCGGCGCCACCTGGTGGAAGACGAGCGTGTGCCCGCCGCTCGCATCCAGGTCTGCTACAACGGCCTCGACACGGCCCGCTTCCAGCCCGGCCCGCGCCTCCGCCCCCCAGAGCTGCGCGACGCGCGCTGCGTCATCGGCGCCCTCTGCGCCTTCCGGCCCGAGAAAGACCTCCCGACCCTGGTGGCCGCCTTCGCACAGATCCGGCCGCTGTTTCCCGGGCTCAAGCTGCTGCTGGTCGGCGATGGCCCCATGCGCGAGCCCCTCGCCCGCACCATCGATCAGCTTGGCCTGGCCCAGGACTGCCGGATCGAGCCGGCCACGTCCGAGGTGCCGCTCTGGCTGCGAGCCATCGACGTCTTCGTGCTTCCCTCGCTCAGCGAATCCCTGTCCAATTCGCTGATGGAAGCCATGGCGTGCGGCTGCTGTGTCGTGGCCTCGCGCGTCGGCGGCAACCCCGAACTGGTCGACGACGGCCGGACCGGCCTGTTGTTCCGCGCCGGCGACGCGGCCGACTTGGCGGCTTGCTTGCGCCGCCTGGTCCAAGATGAAGAACTGCGCCGCGAGCTCGCCTCCGCTGGCAGCGCTTTTATCGCCCGGGGCTTCTCGCTGGAGGCCTCCGCCCGCCGCATGGAAGAGATCTACGAGACTCTGTTGAGGCAGGCTGTCGCGGGAGGGTGAGTCCTCAGGGCTCGCCCGTGCGCTTCACAAACACAAATTCGTTGCATCCCATGCTGTTGCACGTCTTCAACTTGGTCAATTCGAACCCCCGGGCCCGGTAAAGACCCAGGATATCGCCGGGCTTTGCCACCTCGAACGGGTAGCCTCCCACCCAGTCCACCAGGTCCCGCCAGATCGACATTCCGCGCTTGCGGTACGACCGCACCGTGTCGAGCGGCCGCAGCAACAGCAGGTCCTTCAACAAGGGCCGCCAGTACAGACCCAGGAACAGCACCAGCTCCATCGGCGGGCGCAACGGTTTCGGCAGCCGGTTGTAGATCCGCTTGATGCCCCGCCACCGCTGGCTGGCCGTCCCCTGGTCGTTGTAAATCGAAATGAAGATCTGCCCCCGGTCGGCCACCAGCCCCGCCGCGTTCTCCAACGCGCGCCACATCGCGCCGGTATGGTGCAGCACCCCCCACGAGTAAACCACGTCAAAACGCCCCAGGCCCCGTAAATACTCTAGATCCAGCGCCGAGCCGCGCTCGATCGTCCACGTGGCGTCGCCGGGGAAGTACCGCCTTTTCAACTCGTTCGCGCACGCCACCGAGTCCGGATCGAGATCCACCGAGTGCACGCGTGCCCCGAGCCTGCGCGCCGCAAGGCTGAATAATCCGCTCCCGCAACCCAGGTCCAGGAACGACACCCCGGCCAGGGTCGCGCGCTCCAGCATCTCGGTCAGCGAGGCTTCTGCCTGCGCGAGCCGCACCTCGTTGATCGAGGCCAGATACCGCTTCCAGTTCTTCCCGAAGGCGAAACGCTCCCCGGAGGCGATTTCGCCTTCAAATGTCCGGTCCATCGGTTTCCCCACCTGGGCGGGCCGAGCGTCCAATCGGTTTCGCCGTTTCCGGCCCAGAATATCATAGAAGGCTTTGGCCCTTCCTCCGCGACCGCCGGCCCCGGTGCGCGTCGGCCTCGCGATTCTCCCTTCCAGAGGATGTGTTCGTCGCCTCGGCGAAACCCGGTTTCCCCGCCCCTGGCAAATGCCGCAGCCCGCATTCCTCCACCTGCTTTGCCGTCTGGCCTGCACCGCCTGATCGGATCCTTTAAGATAGACTGGATAAGGATATGCTCCGGGCGCGTGGGCGAAGGACGGCACGTGCGCTGGCGCTTGGACTGATCGTAGTGGCCCAGGCGCGACCGCAGCCCGCCATCAGCAGTGTCGTGAATGCCGCCTCATTCGCGCCGCTCACGGCCCCCGGAACGCTGGCAACCGTCTTCGGAACCGGGCTGGCCCCTGCTGCCGCGGCTGCCGCCACCGTCCCGCTCCCCCGCCAACTGGCCGGGACAGCCGTCCTGATTCGCGACCCCTCGCGCGACCTCAGCCTCGCCGCTCCCCTCTTGTTCGTTTCCCCCGGACAGATCAACTTCCAGGTGCCGTTCGAGTTCGGCGCCGCGCCGGTCGAAATCACCGTCTCCAACGGTGCTGGCGTCTCGCCGCCGTTCCCCATGCGGCTGAGCACGGTCGCTCCAGGCATTTTTTCCAAAGACGGCACGGGACAGGGAGAGGTCCTTCTGTTCGACTCGGCCTTCAATCCGCTCGCCGCCGTTGTCCCCGGTACCCCCTTCATCTTTTACGCAACCGGCCTGGGCGGGACGGAACCGATGGCGGTAACCGGCGAAGGCGGCCTGGCCGCGCCGCCTTTGGAGACCATTGCAGTTCCGTTGCGGGTACATGTCGGCGGGGCTACGGCGACGGTTGACTGGGCCGGGTTGGCTCCCGGATTGCCCGGCGTCTTCCAGCTCAAGGTGACCGCGCCATGGTTGGCCGGCCCCGAACTCTACCTCGAACTGACCGATGCCGGCAGGACTGTTCTGAGCAACGTACTGCGGTTGCCGGGAAGTTCCGATGGGACGCTGCAGAACCTTCAGGTGATTGGGACAACCGCCACCCAGGCCGCCATCTCCTACACGGCCCCTTCGACCGGCGCCGCCTGCACCCTACAGGTCAGCGAAACCAACGAATTCAGCTCTTCTTCTTACACCCCCGTCAACGACGTCAACCCGCAATTGTTCCCCGGCTCGGCTCTCGACACCCGGCCCGGCTCCCTGCGCTCGGGCGCCGACCGCGTCGTGGTCATTGGCAAGCGGGCCGCCGAGAAATCCGGATCCCTGTTCTACTCCCGCGCTTTGCAGGCCGACACTCCCCACTATTTCAGGATTGGTTGCGGTGCCGCGGTCGCTACTGGCGCCTTCCGCACCAGCAATATCCCGGTCGGCAACACCTGGGAGGACCCGCTCCCGGCCGACCCTGACACCCCCGGCGGCTACGCCTGGCCGGCGCTGGACACCTCCAGCCGTGACAACTTCGTCATCGACCCAGACACCGGAGTCAAGCTTCAAGTCTTCACCCGCCCTGGAGACATCGATGGGGAGACCGGCAACAACACCCTGACCCAGGTCGCCGGCGCCGGCTGTGCCAACAAACCGGTCGCCACCAGCGACGGCAAGGTCGGCTATCACTGCAAGATCAAGAGCTCGCTCTACTGGGTGGAGCAAGGCGGGGCCTCCTCGCGCTTGTTGGGCCCTTCCGTGTATTCGGCCAACCCCAGCGAAGGCCGCACCACTTGGGCTAACTGCCGGGGGTTCCCGTTTTCCTCCTCGGATCCGAACGTCTTGTACTGCCTGTATGCCGGTGACGAGCAGCATGTGTACGTGGTCAAGGGCGTTTACAACGGGCACACTCTGCGCGAGGATACCGATACCTACGCCGCCCCCACCCGCCTGGATCCTCCCCTGGCCACCTGGAGCAATATCACCCCGGCAGCCCGCTCTCTGCGGACGCTGGTCGAGGAGTTCGAGCCCGCTTTCGCCTCCTTCGTCCCTGCCTTCACCTACTTGTGGCTCCCTATCGGCGTGCAGGATGACAAGCTCATCATCGACGTCACCCTGGTTCAGCAGGACACCATCGGCTGGCAGATCGTTTTCGATCCGCTCAAAACCGGCGCCGCGCCGGGCTGCGTGGGGCGCGACCCCGCCTACGTCGGTCGGCCCGGCTGCGTGGTGGCCACCCACTCAACCTACGGTGGCGGGCCCAACACGCCCAACCGCTGGTGTACGGACCATGGCCTCGGGATCGGCCAGACTCTCGGCCCTTGGATCTCCCCGGCCGCCAACCTGCTCATGCTTAACCGCAACGGGGGCGGGCCCTACACCCTCGACGTGATCGCCGTAGACGGCGCGCCCGGAGCCGCCATGTCCGCCACCGGCGGAGCCTGTCCGCAACGGCCCGCCGACAGTCCCATCCCGCCCTCGGAGTGGCCTTCCAGCGGTTGCACCCAGTTGACGCTGATTCCCATGGCGGAACCTGTCTCAGCTTACCCGCCGGCATCCCTGGGCCCACTCATAGCCGGCGACCTGGCCGGCTATGCCCTGGATTGGCGGCCGGGCAACACGAGCGAGCTGGGCCGGGTGCTGCTGCGCACCGGCGACACCATCTGGGTGCAGCGCGGCTACCGTGGTTCGCCCAAGTTCAAGGTCAATGCCCCCTTCCATCTCTACATGGTCTGCAACTCCTACGGCCTGGACAACGCCCGCGGCCTGTGGTGGTGGAACTTCGCGGAGGACCCCCACGGCGTCAGGACCTACTACAACACCACCGGCATCGGTGGTCATCGCGACATCGGCTTCCTCCCCTTCCGGACGCTGCACGTTGGGGTGGGTCCGGACTACCAGTACGGCGTGAATACCAAGCCCCTCCCGGACGCGCTGTCCGAGCCGGCCGCCGACCTGTACAGCATCACCTTCTTCCCCCAGTTCGCCTCCACCCAGTTGTACCGGGGCGGGACCGCCAATCTCGAATCGCACCTCCGCTATGTGCAAGCGCCCGATACGGAGCTGGAGACCCGCTGGGTGGCCGATGCCCGGCCCTACTTCGGCGACACCCTCACGGTGAAGAAGACCAACGTCACTC
>JBEKLW010000076.1:0-8553 GCA_050008815.1 Bryobacteraceae bacterium | reverse complement strand
TGAGATTGTTTGACTTTTAACCGGACAGTCGTGGGCCAGACACCACTTTTCGCACTCCCGGTTCGCCGAAGACAACGGATTCACACAAGCGAAAAGTGGCTGTCTGTCCCCGGTTTTTGTGACCGCCCACCCGTACCACGGGCTGCTGTCGCGCACCGCAGTCGATTGCTGGTGAAACATCCGAGCTAGCGGCCGCCGAACCGTAATCCGTCCGTAAGCCGGCGCGGCCCATGCAGCCGGACTTGTGTCAGTATGATTTCTGAGTCATACTGAGAAGTATGAAAATCGGCGAGCGGGGTCAGGTGACAATTCCCAAAGAGATCCGCGAGAGATTCGGCCTTGGCCCGGAGACCGAGGTGGAGTTCCGCGTGGTCAGCGGTTCGATCGTGCTGAACAAGGCTCCCCGGAAACTGGATCTGCGGAAGTGGAAGGGCCGCTCGAAGAGCAGCTTTGCGGAGCTGGGATACCCGTCCGTTGACAAGTTCATCGAGGACGTGCGCGGGCGATGATTACGGCCATCGACACCAACATCTTCCTTGACATTCTTGTGCCCAGCGAGGAGTTCTGCGATGCTTCCGCGCAGGCGCTGGAGGACGCCGCCAATGCGGGCTCCCTGGTGATCTGCGACCTGGTGTACGCCGAGCTCTGCGTCCACTTCGGTACGCAGCGCGAGTGCGATGGTTTTCTTGAGAGCAGCCAGATCCGTGTCGAACCGTTGCGTAGAGAAGCTCATTTCCTGGCTAGTCGCGTCTGGCGGAGGTATCGCCAGCAAGGCGGTCAGCGAACGCGGATACTGGCGGACTTCCTGATTGGCGCCCACGCGCAAACGCAGGCGACGCGCCTGCTCTCTCGTGATCGTGGCTTCTACAAGAAGCTCTTTCCCTCCCTGGAGCTGATTGACCCGGCGAGCGGCAAGCCCGGATGTTTCACCACGATCGTACAAAAACCGGGGCCAGACACCACTTTTCGCGCTCCGAACTCGCTGAAAACAATGGACTCGCGCCAGCGAAAAGTGGCTGTCTGTACCCGGTTTTTGTGACCGCCCACCCGTGCCGCGGGCTGCTATCGCGCGCCGCAGCAGATTGCTGGTGAAACATCCGGGCTAGGGCTGAGCCACACGCGGAAACCGGGAAGCCAGGGAACGGCTCAGAGGCCGTCGCGCGCCTGCGGCTTGCGCTTCATGGACTGGCCTTGCGCCGCGGCCGTGATGTCCTCGGCGACCTGCTGGGGATCGTCGATATTGGGAATGGCCAAGCGGCTGGTCTCCCCGGCCGTCTCCATCGACAGGTCCCCGATGTGCATCATCCGCTGGGAGACCGTTTGGTCCACGCGCACGTCCTGGATCTTGGAAATCTGGTCCATGCGGGTGGTCTTCGACAAGATCCCGACCTCGTACCGCAACTTGTCGCCGCCGATGGTGATCTTCGTGAAGTGCTGCCGCAGGTGGGCCCGGATGGGAATCAGGAACAGCAGCGCCGGAAGGACCAGCAGCCAGGCCGGCTGGTCCGAGAAGCTGTTGACATACACACCCACGGCCAGGCAACAGAGGACGAACACGGTCCAGTACCCGATGCGGATGAACTTCGTCGTCGGCCGAATCACCAAGTCGCTCACGGCATCTCCTCGCTGAGGCCATTCTACCTAAACCGGCCCGCACCCGCCCGGCGGGCGCGCGCGCCGTGATCCGTCCGTAAGAACGCGCAGCGGGCACGAACTCAGCCGACGGGGGCGGTGCACTGGGATGCGATCTCCACCCAGCGGGTGCAGCCGGGTCTTGCCGTAGCGCGGGCACTCCTGCCTGCCGCGTCGCCACTCCTGGCGACGCACGGCGAGTGTCGGGACCTGCCCGGGAACCGTTGCGCCGTGCGTCGGCACGAGTGCCGACGCGGCACGCTAAGAGCGCGCGCTACGACAGACGCCGCGCCGGCTCACGGACGGATTACGCGCGCGCTATCATGACACACGAGGCCCCGATCCGCGCGTGCCGGCGCGGTGGGGACCACGAGGGGAGGAGGCATCCACACATGGTGAGACGGATTGCGGTGGCCGCAGCGGTCGCGCTCTCGATGGCCACGGGCGCGTTCGCCGATTTCAGCTACGAGCAGACCACGAAACTCACGGGCGGAATGATGGTCGACATGATGAAGGTCGCCGGTGCGTTCTCCAGGCAGGCGCGCCAGGCGCGCGAGCCCGTCCGGACGTCCGTTCTGGTCAAGGGCGACCGCATGGCTCACGCCAGCCCGACGAGCACTCAGATCATCGACCTGGGCAGGGAAACCATCACCACGATCAACCTCGAGAACAGGACCTACTCGGTGATGACCTTCGCCCAGATGGCCCAGGCCATGGCCCGGATGGAAGCCAAGCTCCGGAAGGAGCGGGGCCAGGGCAGCGGGGAGATTACCGCGAAGCCCTCGATCCAGGAGACCGGCCAGAGGCGGCAGGTGGCGGGCTACGACACGCACCAAGTCATCCTCAAGGTGGAGATGGAGGGCACGGATTCGAGAACGGGCCAGCCGGGCACGTTCATGGTGGTCACCTCCGACATGTGGCTGGCCGAAGTCCCCGGCTATGGAGAGGTGCGCCACTTCTACCGCCGCATGGCGCAGAAGATGGACTGGGCGCCGGGCCAGGGGATGTTTGCGGCCCAGCCCGCCGGCAGCAAGGGCATGGCCGAGTTGATGCGGGAGACCGCCAAGCTGGACGGCGTGCCCGTCTACCAGGAGACCCGGATGGGCTTCGGCGGGACCGTTCCCCCGGGCCAGCAGGCCGCTGGGCAGCCAGCCCAGACGCCGCCGCCACCGCCGCCGCAGGAACAGCAGCAGGCCCAAGCGGAGCAGCCCTCCGTTGGCGGAGCTCTCGGGCGGCTGGGCGGACGGCTGGGGGGCTTGGGCGGGTTCGGCCGCAAGAAGAAGCAGAAGCAGCAAGAAGAGCAGCAGCCCGCCTCGACCCAGGGGTCGCAATCAGCCGGGGGAGCGCCCCCGGGAGCCTCCGGCTCGCTCATGGAGATGACCAGCGAGCTGAGCGGCTTCTCCACCGCCCCGATCGACCCGGCCAAGTTCGAGGTGCCGGCCGGTTTCCGGCAGGTGGAGAGCGAGCTGCTCAAGCAGATGGAGCGCTAGCGTTCTGATTCAGGAAGAGCTTTACGATCGACCGCGCCTGCGTCATGCTGAAGTCCCCATGTGGGAACCAGCCGCAGCGCTGCTCGTATTGAATCGCGAACTGAACCGAAGCATCACGGAAGTGTCGCTTGATGACTACGGCATCAGAATCGTCCGGGTGCCCGCTGGAGATACTGGGCAGCCTGGCGCGCGGCGGAGAGCGCGGTGCCGACTGGCCAGCGGCTGCGCTTTGTATCGCCATACTCGCCATCCTGGCAGGTTGCCAAGCAGCACCTCAGCCTGAATCACGGCGGATCCCAACAGCCAGCACAACAGTGCAGACTGTGCAACCTTCACAGAGCAACATCACTCCGGCCGACGACAATTGCCGGCTCGCCGCCTATCCGGCATCCAGGTCCACTCGAGAGATTCTTGCTGACGTTCCTCGCAGGGGCGCGCGGCCCCCGAACTCGATGATGCTCGCAAAGGTGGCAATCGACCCTGAAGGCAGAGTCACCCATCTGCGCGTCCTGCGCCTCGCGTATCCCGAGGCCTCCAACGCAGACGCCATCAACGGGCAAGCTGTTGATTCCATCAAGCGGTGGCACTATTCCCCCACGATCGTCGCTGGCAAACCCGTGGCTGTGTGCAGTGACGTCGCGGTTACCATCGACTTTCAGTAATCGCCTCAGGACTAGTGGCAGACTCGCGCCTGATCGTGCCAAGACAAATCCTGGACCGCTGTTGAGGCGCCCGAGATCGAACGCCTGACGCTCAGTTGCCGGCTTTCACACCCGGTGCTCTTCGCGCACGATTTTGCGGGCGCCGACGTGCCAGGCGGTGCGCCAGTCCTTGGGCGGAACGATGGCGTCGAGGCGGTCGAGCTGGTCGATGTTCTTCAGGCGGGTGTAAATGAGTTGCCAGGCGCAGGGGCGGTCTTCGGCCACTTCGCACTGCGTTTCCTTTGAGCCGCCGCAGGGGCCGTTCAACATGCGCTTGGCGCAGCGCGTCAGCGGGCAGATGCCGCCAAACTCGGCCAGCATGCAGTCGCCGCAGCCCAGGCACTTCTCGGTCCAGGTGGCCTGTTCTTCCAGGATTCCCAGGAACTGGGTGTTGAGCCCGGCGTAGACCGGCTTGGAGGGGAAGCGCTCGGCGATGGCTTGCACGCCCGCGCCGCAGCCGAACGAGACGATGGCGTCGGTCTTGGACGCGGGCTCGGCCAGGTCCTTGATGAACTCGTTCTCGCACTGGCGCTCGATGGTGATCTGGGTCAGATCCAGCGGCTTGCCCTCGATCTGGCGGGCCATGCGCATGGCGTAGGAGGCGATCCCCACCTCGCGCTCGCCGCCGGCCAGGCACACCGTGACACAGGTGCCGCAGCCCACGAAGAGCACCTTTTCGTGCCGCGCGATGAGGCTCTTCAGCTCGGTGACGGGTTTAGGTGTGGCAACAATCATTGTGCTCCTGCACTTTCTCTGAGCGGACTGGGGCCCAGCGCCCGCACCGTTTCGACGATCTCATTGACGCGCCGGACGAACGTCGGGGCTTCCGCGGCCGACAGGTTCACCATCTTGAGCCGCTCGCCGCCCACGCCGATCTCGTCGAGCATCTGGCGGATGCGGTCGGTGCGTTTCCGCGCCCGCAGGTTACCCTCCAGGAAGTGGCAGCCGCCCTCCAGGCACCCGGCCACCAGGACCCCGTCGATGCCCTTCTCAAAGGCCCCCAATATGTGCTCCATCTCCAACTTGCCGGTGCAGGGTGTGTGAATGATGCGCACGTTGACCGGATACTGCATGCGCTTGGAGCCCGCCAGGTCCGCGGCCGCATAGGCGCAGTAATTGCAGCAAAACGCGATGATCCGCGGTTCCCATTGGCTGGACTGACTCATGCGGCACCTCCGCCCACCAGCAGTTCGTCGAGCATGGCCACCAGCGCCTGGTCTTCCTGGTGCTGGAGGGTGATGGTCCGGGCGGGGCAGGCGGCGGCGCAGCTTCCGCACCCCATGCACTTGGCGCCCTGGATTTCAGCCTTGTGGAGCTCGTTGATCATCGGAGCGCCGTAGGGGCAGACCTTCACGCAGGTGGCGCAGGCCACACAGTTCTCCGGGTCGACCGTGGCGACCTGGCCGGGAATCTCCAGGTGGGTCTTGGACAGCACGGTGGTGGCCCGCCCAACCGTGGCTTGGGCTTGGGCAATCGTCTCGTCGATGAATCGCGGCGAGTGCGCCAGCCCGCACAGGAACTCGCCCTCATTGGTCAGGTCCACCGGGCGCAGCTTGGGGTGGGCCTCCAGGAAGAAGCCATCAGTCGTCAGCGCGCTGCGCAGCAGGCCCGAGAGCGCCGGGTTGCCCGCCGCCGGAGCGATGCCGGTCGAGAGCACGAGCAGGTCCGGGCGCAGGACCAGGTCGCGATTGCTGGAGGAGTCGTGGACGGTGACCTTAAGCCGGCCGCCTTCCTCGACCACCACCGGGTCCATCTTGTCGGGATGCCGCACGAAGAGGACGCCTTTCTCACGGGCCTCCTGGAAGAACAGCTCGCGGAATCCGTAGGTGCGGACGTCACGGCCGAGCACCACGACGTTGGCTCGCGGCAGGCGGCGCTTGATTTCTAGCGCGTTCTTGACCGCCTCGGAGCAGCAGACCCGGCTGCAATACGGGTGCTCGTCGTTGCGGCTCTCGACGCACTGAATCATGACTACGGTCGGGTCCGGCCGGCCCGCCAGCTCGCCCGGCAGCCCGCCGCCGGCCAGGGCGGCTGCGAGCTTGCTCTGCGTGCACACGTGCTGGTTCTTGCCGTGGAGGTACAACTCGGTCGGTCTCTCCTCGCCGCCGGTGGCGATGATCACCACGCCGTGGGATATGGGCTTCTCCTGCCCGTCGACGCTCAGGACGCTCTTGAAGTTGCCCACGTGGCCGCTGATCGAGGCCGGCGTGGACTTCAGGTACACGTTGATCCTGGGGTTGGACTGAACCTTGGCCGCCAGCTCGCGGAGGTAGCTTTGAACGTCGGCCCGCTCCAGGGTGTGATGGATGTTGCGGAGCAAGCCGCCCAAGGCAGGCTCCTTCTCCACCAGGTGCACTTCGTAGCCCTGGTTGGCGATGCCCAGCGCCGCCGTCATCCCTGCCAGTCCGCCGCCGATGATGAGAGCCGATGCCGTCACCGGCAGTTGGCCGGTCTCGAGGGGCTTGAGATGCCGCGCCCTGGCGACGGCCATCGCCATCAGGTCCACCGCCTTGTCGGTGGCCGCGACCGGGTCGTCCTTGTGGACCCAGGAGCACTGGTCCCGGATGTTGGTCATGGCGAACAGGTACTGATTCAGACCGCTCTCCCGAAGCGTCTCCTGGAAGAGGATTTCGTGGGTTCGGGGCGAGCAGGAGGCCACCACCAGCCGGTTGAGCTGGTGCTGCCGGATCATGTCCTTGATGTGCTGCTGGTTGGTGTCCGCGCAAGTGTACAGGCTGGCTTCGGCGTGGTAGACGTTACGCATTCCGGCCGCGCGCTGGGCCACCTGGTCCACGTCGATGACCGAAGCGATGTTGTGGCCGCAGTGGCAGATGAAGACGCCCACCCGCGGGGATTCGTCGGTGACGTCCCGCTCCCAGGGGTATTCGCGGCGCTGGATCAGGGCGCCGCGGACGGCTGCAAGCTGGTCCATGGCGCACGCGGCCGCCGCCGAGGCCTGGGCCACCGATTCGGGAATGTCCTTGGGCTCCTGGAAAGCTCCGGCCACGTACAGACCGGGCTGGGACGTCGCCAGGGGCGCAAGCCGATCCGTCCGGGCGAAACCAAACTCGTTGAGCTCGACTCCCAGCCGCCGGGCCATATCCTGGAGAGCGGAGTTGACCCGCATCCCCACGCTGAGCACCACCAAGTCAAAGTCCTCGTGCCGCTCGGCGCCGGTCGGGTCGAAATAGCGAACGCGCGGGGTCTTCGTGCCCGGCATCTGGACGACCCGGGAGGGGATGGCCCGAACGTACTTCACGCCGTGCTCGTCGCGCGCCCGGTTGACGTAGCTGTCGAACTCCTTGCCGAACGCCCGCACGTCCATGCAGAAGATGGTGATATCGAGATCCTGCCCGCGGGCGTGCTCTAAGGCCACCATGGCTTCCTTGGTGGCGCTCATGCAGCAGATGGAGGAGCAGTAGCCGTTGCCGCGGGCGGCGTCGCGGCTGCCCACGCACTGGATGAAGGCGATTCTTCTGACTTGGCCGCCATCCGAGGGCCGCTCGACGTGACCGCCGGTGGGACCGGCGGCCGAGAGCATCCGTTCGAACTGCACGCTGGAGAGCACGTTGGCGTATCGCCCGTGGCCGAACTCGCCGCGCAGCGAGGCTTGAAACTCCTCGAAGCCGGGCGTGAGGATCACGCTGCCCACGTCGATCTGCAACTCGGCGGGCCGCTGGTCGTGGCAGACGGCTCCGGCTGAGCAGGCTTTGACGCATTGCATGCACTCGCTGCAAAGTCCGCACGCCAGGCAGCGCTTGGCTTCGGCGATGGCCTGCTCCGCGCTGTAGCCCAGGTTGATCTCGGCGAACTCGTTCCGCCGTTGGGCCAGGCCCGCCTGCGGCATCTTGACGCGGTTCTGGCGCGGGGCGTCGGGCCTGGGATTCGGGGCCAGCTCCTCCCGCGCGGTAACCGGGACGTGGACCGGCTTGGCGCCCCTGAGAAATGCGCCGATGGCCTCGGCCGCCCGGTGGCCTTGAGCCATGGCGTCCACCATGGACGCCGGGCCCAGCACCGCATCGCCTCCGGCGAAGATGCCGGCGACGCTCGTCGCTAGCGTGTCCTGGTCGGCGGCGATCCGCCCGCCCGGGCCGGTCGCGACGCCAAGCTGGGCGGAGTCGATTCCCTGCCCGATGGTGACGATCACGGTGCCGGCCTTCAGGACCGTTGTCTTGGAGTCATCGAATCGGGGATTGAACTTCTTGTTCTCGTCGAAGACGCTGGTGCAGGCGCGGAAGGTGACGGCGCCGTTCTCGATCCTGGTGGGCCCCAGACGGTTGTGGAAGACGACTCCTTCTTCGAGGGCCTCAGCCGCCTCCCAGGAGTACGCCGGCATCAACAGCATCGCCTCTTGTTGGTCAGCGTTTTCACTGACGGAGACAACCTGAACCGGATCGGCCTTCCAGCAAGACGACGCAATGTCGAGTCGTCCGGTGGACTCGGCTGTCACGACGAACAGGTAAAAGTCGGGCCGCTCCGGACCACTCAGCATTCGTTTGAACAGAATCTGCGTCCAACCTGCGCGAGTAGTTTCCGGATCTTTGCACTCGAACACGCGGTTTAGCGAGCGTGACGGGTCGCTTGGAGTGAAACCGCCGACTCCGTTGAACCGGATCTTGCCACCAATCCTCCAGCGGTAACGGACCTTGCCGCTGACCTGGACGCCAGTTGTGTTGTAAAAAGCTGCCTGAGCAAACCGCTTAGAACGGGCAGTGCTCGTTCCAAACCGT
>JBEKLW010000075.1:0-8599 GCA_050008815.1 Bryobacteraceae bacterium | reverse complement strand
GCCGGAAAAGTCCTGCCCATGAGTGACGACAAGGGACCGGCCTGGACGGATATCGCCCTGGATCAGCCCATCAAGGGGCGCATCGTCACCCTGCGCGTCCAGAGCAACTGGGGTGACCCGTGGTACTCGGCCAACGAAGTCGAGATTTACACGCTGGAAGCGGATAGCGCGCCTGCCGTCGCCATGTCGCAACCCACGCGGTTGGTCATGCCGCCCCCGTTGGACATGCCCGTTGCATAAATCCGCTTCGGATCCACCTTGTCGTAATCGGCCTGCAGCTTGAGTAGTTTCTGCGGGTCAGCGCCGAAAGCCTTTTCGAGCCGGGTGGCCATCTCTGGGGAAAGCGCCGCATTTCCGTTCAGGAGATTGGACAGAGCGGGACGGCCCACGCCCAGCAGTTTTGCAGCGTCCTTGACAGCCATCGTCGCCGGGATAATGTTTTGCCGGATGTAGAGGCCGGGATGGACAGGTGCGGTCATTGGATCATTCCTTATGTACTGTGTAGCGTAACACGCTACACGCAGCCTGTCAAGTTGGCCGTTCGGGACGCGATTGCGTTTCAGATGATGGTTTGATCCCCTTGTCCAATATTAGGAACAATAAGTCGGCTTGTGTCCGCCCATTTCCTGCTGACCCGCCGGACCACATCAGTCCCGTCAAACGCCGTTCCACGGTCGCGGCGGGCTGGACACGGCCAGTTGCGGCGAAGAGTCGTCTGCCAGGCGCGTGCGACGCAGCAATGCGGGGGTTGGCCAAACGTCGTTTTGGCGCCGGGCGCGGCGCGGAGATTCGGGTGAGCTGTCATTGACGGACGCATGCTGGACCTCACCTACCATGTGCCGGTGATCCTTCTCTTCTCTGCCCTGGTTCCGTCCGCCGCGGTTGCGGGCGGCCATGAGAACTTCGGGGTTGCGGTCCAGATGTCGGCGCAGGAAGTACGCGGAATCAGGGCCCTCGATTGACTGAGGCTAAAGGAGCACTGACGGCCTGTTTTCTGCGCGTTTTGCGTGTCATGACCGTCGTCTCTTGCGTGGGTAAGACGAGAGGCGGCGTAAGTTCAGGCCGGCGCACTGACAGCTCGGTCTCCCCCTGGTTCAGCGTTACGATGCTCGCTATCGCAAGCCGGTTGACATTGAACACGACGGGTCTATATAGACCGGACCGCCACAGTACTGCCGCGTTAGGGTAGTTCTTCTGCGAGTATTTGCCCCGGTCAGACGAACGAGCCAGATAGATCGACGTTGGCGTTTCTTCTATGATCTTGACCCGAACGGTGCATACTGGCTGTTGATTAAGGTCTGCCAGCAGTCCAACCGGGATGCTGTCCTTGTGAGATTCCAGAAAACAGACTCGAGAATCGGGCATTTGAGTGAGATCGCCCCCGCCCTTCTCGGCGGGGATATGGCAGTAAACCGTATGGGCAAAAGAGAATATGCTGAGGATAAGGATCGATCCAAGCAGGGCGACTCGGATCGCAACCCTGCCTAGTCGTTCACGAGCATCCATGTCTGGCATGGGCGCCATGAACCGGCGAACCAGGAACGCGACGAGTAGTACTAGGAAGCCATACCCATAACCGCCATCTGCCCACAGTGACGCAAGGCCGATCCCCCAAAGCGTGGCAGACCCAAGTCCAAGGGTGACGAATGCAAGCACAGCTCGCACGACATTCGCACGAGCAGAATAGGCTCTGTTTCCTAATATGGGCCGTAGCAGCGTCACCACCAGAATACATGCATAGAGCGAGTAGACGAGATAGACCCTCGCTGCGTAAAAGCCAGGATGCGAAAAAGCAATGATGCAGTAGGAGACCGCAAGCATAGTCCCGAAGACTACCATCGTTGTCCAATGCAGGCTCTCGGCCTGCTGCCCCGGTGCCCTCGCTGCGGGCGCTGGCGGATTAAACGTGTCGGTCAGAATTTCCCGCCAAGACCTGCGCGGCGCGTCCTGAACATAGGTTCGCTTCGCCAGCGTTAGCCCTAGGACTGCCGTCGCCAACGCCGTGGGCATGGCTAGGCATAACCCACCGACGTAGATGTATTTCAGCTTGAAAAAATCACCCCCGGTTTCCCGAATCCCATACCGATCGAGGTAAGTCATGACCACCAGGTAGCCTGTGGCATATGCCAATCCAAGACCGAGCACGACAATCTTCGCTGCTGACTCCACATGGGCCTTCGGGTCCCTGACGGCGGGGGCCAGGGGAGGATCGTCTTTGGGCAAGCCGGCGGGCTTCATCGCGGACTGCTGCTGCACAATAGCATCCGCACGGTCGGATGTTGCCATTTGAGACTACTCTATCGCAAAATTGCAAGCGGTGCAACGGCCCCAAACACGGGTCGTAGACACCACGTTCGCGCGCTCCATGGCATTCAGAGCGGTGGGCTACAGCTGAACTAGGGGTTAGGCGCCGTAGACCGAGTTCGGCTGGTAGTCACTCATTAAAGGGAGCAGTGCTGACACTGTCACGCGATAGACTCCGATCAGTCCCCTCTACGTCACATGGCCGCATAACGCCCGAACCGTAGAAGCGCTCGCGCAAAGTCCCGGAAGTCCCGTTCGAGGAAGTCTGGAGTCGGCGCGTAGCCGGCAGACGCATAGATCCCGCTAAACGCCGTTCCATTATCGTGGCGGCGGGATGGACACGGCCAGTTGCGGCGAAGAGTCGGCGGCCAGGCGCTTGAGACGCAGCAATGTGGGGGCCGGGCAGTTGCCCGACTCGGGTTAGGTCAGGTTAGGTCGCTTGGCGTGCCAGCCCCTGCTCGATTTCAGACATGTCGTCCGCGCTGAGTTTGAGCTCGGCGGCGCCGGCGATGCCGCTGGCTTGGCGGGCGCTGCGGAGGCCGACGATCGCCCCGGTAACAGCGGGATCCCGCAAAGTCCACGCGATGGCCACCTCACCGGGCGTCGCGTTGTGGCGCCGGCCGATGGCGCGCAGAGTTTCGACCAGGCGCAGATTGCGGGAGAGCAGTGGTTCCTGGAAGTTCGGGCTGCGCTTCCGCCAGTCGTCTTCGGGGAGTTTCGCGATCCGTTCCCGCGTCATGGCGCCGCTCAGCAGTCCGGAGGCCATGGGGGAGTAGACGATGACCCCGATCCGGCGCTCCAAACCGAATGGAAGAATCGAGGCCTCGATCCCGGTCGCCAGAAGGGAATATGGCGGCTGCAGCGAAGCGATGGGAGCTACCTGCACGGCGCGCTCGATTTGCGGCGCATCGAAGTTCGAGACCCCGATGTGACGGATCTTCCCTTCGGCCTTGAGTTTCGCCAGCGCGCCGACCGCCTCTTCGATCGATCCGGGCGAGGCACTCTCCGGGCGGTCCTTCAAGGCCGGCCAATGGATTTGATAGAGGTCGATGGCGCCGACTCCCAGCCGCTTCAGGCTGGCCTCGGCTTCCCGCCGAATGGAGGCGGCTTGCAGGTTGTGCAAGATCCTTCCGGATTCATCCCACACCCGGCTGCACTTGGTGAAGACATAGGGCCGGCTGCGAAGCCCCTGGAGGGCCCGACCGACCACGGTCTCCGACCGGCCCAGCCCGTAGACGGCGGCGGTGTCGATCCAATTCATGCCGCAGTCCAGGCCGGCGTGGATCGCGGCAATGGATTCCTCGTCGTCCTGCGCACCCCAGCCGAATTCCCACTGTGCTCCGCCGATCGCCCACGTTCCAATCCCAATCGGCGAGATCTTCAAGTCACTCTGTCCCAGCGTTCGTAACGTCACGTTCGCGTCTCCTCAGTTAAATGCGGATTACCCCGCATCGCCGCAACAGGGTGGCAGGAGCTGATCTTGTTGAAAAGCAGGCTCACAGCCCCGCGTGGAACCGTCCGAATGCGTGGGCAAGCATTAGCGACATGATCAGGATGCCCGCCCCGAGGACGAGCACGTGCTGGGTCTTGCGCAGATTGAAGCTGCCGACACGACAGACGAGCAGGTAGCCGACGGCAAGGTTGAAGAGGCCCCATAGGACATTGACCATCGGGGAGGACAAGCCTACCCCGGGTGGTGATGCGAAGGGGCTCTGGAAGGCATGCCCCGAGATTCCATTGACGAGATGGGGCAGGGTGTTCGCGAGGAATGCGCCCCCGAAGAAGTACGCCACATAGTGGTACCAGCGCATTGTTGCTCCCTTCTGGCTGCCGAACCAATGGTAGCAGGCCGCAGGCAGCTTTCACCGATCAGCTATCAGCTTCCAGCTACCAGCTTTCAGCTACCAGCTACCAGCTAGCAGCTTCCGTGGATCAGTCCCAGCTCTTCACTTGCGGCCAGAATTCTTTCAGGGGCCACCGCAATCCGCGGCAGTAGAAGACGTCGAAGTGCTCGTAGGGCATGGAGTAGGGGTGATAGACGGTGGCAACCTTCTGCACGCTGGCATACAAGCGCTCCAGGTTCCGCTGGCGCCCCGCCATCACGATGACGCTTTCGCCGGTGTAGTTGCGCGGCCCCCACAGGAAGTAAGTCTGGTGCCCGCTGATGGCGGGGGGCAGGCCGTGTTTCGGACCGAACAAGTCGATGGCGCCGGCTTGCCCGTAGTTCTGGGTGAAGATCGCGGTCCTGGCGCGAATCTCCGGCGGCAGATTGTTGTAGACGCGGGCGACGGTGGCGACCATCTCCTCCCAGCCGAACTGGTCGGCGAAAAGCTGGGGCAGCGGGCCCAGTTTGTGAGTCTCGATCCTGGGCGGCTGGAGATGGAGCGCTTGCGTGTATCGGATGTACGTTTCGGGCGGCAGGATCGGAAGCGCGAGCGGCGCGAGCGCGGCAGTCATGGCGAGCATCAGAGCGGGATAGGCGAGCTTCAGCCACTGGAGCCACGGCCGGGCCAGCCAGCGCTCCCACATCACGCCGCCGGCGGCGAACAGAAGCGGAAAGGCGGGATAGAGGTAGTAGACCCGCGGGCTCAGCCTTAAGATGACAGCGGCCGTGAAAAGCCAGGCCCAGCCCAAGGCGCGAAACGGCTTCCCCAGTTCCGAGAAGAAGAAAAACCAGAGGCCGGCCAGCCAGATGGGCAGGGCCAGGGGATGCATGGTCAGGATCTCCTGGGCGAAGAAGGACAGGGGGCCGAGAGGGACGTTGCGGCCACTGCGGCGGATATTGGCCTGCAACTCCAGGAACGGGAAGTGGTGCTGGACGTTCCACAGCAGATTCGGCAGGAAGATCAGGAACGCGATCGCGCCGGCAATCCAGAGCCAGGGACTGGCGAGCGAGCGGCGCTGCGGAGTCAGCAACAGACCGAGGACGATGCCGGCGCCGAAGATCAGCATGGAGTACTTGTTTTCGAGGCCAACTCCGGCCAGGATGCCGAACCAGAGCCAGAGCCGCTGGTTGCCGGTTTTGACGATGCGAATGAGCAGGTAGGCGCAACCCATCCAGAACAGCGGCTCGAACGCGTTCATGGTGAGCAGGCTGTCGGCGAGGAGGATGCCCGGCGCGGCCAGGACCGATATGGCGGCCAGGCCCTGGGCAAAGCGCTTCCCGCCGAGCTCGCGAGCGATCAGAGCGGCAAGCACAACTTCGGCCGCTCCCGCCACGGCGGGGAAGAAACGCAGCGCGGGGAGCGAATCCCCGAGCAGCAAGCGCGCTTTCCAGGTGATCAGCGCGATCAGCGGCGGGTGGTCGACGTAGCCCCAATCCAGGTGCCTGCTGCACGCCAGGTAGTAGAGCTCGTCAACGAAGTAGCCGTAGTGGCGGCCGGCGTAGAGGTGGATGATCAGCTTGACCGCGGCAATCGAGGCCACGATCATGGCCGCACCGGTGAGCCAATGCTTGGGGCCCGCGCCGGGGGCGTCACAGGAGCTGATAACGGGTGAACTCATTTGACGATTCCCATTGTAAACATGGCGACGTTGGTCAGCTTTCAGCTACCGGCTTCCAGCTATCAGCTTCCAGCGATCAGCTTTCAGCCGACAGCGGGCGGCGGGCGCGCCTCCGTAGCGAGTCCGGAGTGTCCCCGGACTTTTTCACGCGGCAGGCTGTCCGTCTGCGGATGCCAACGAACGGCAAAGCCCGCGCCACAACGCGGCGCCTCGCGTCGAACGGTGTGAGAAGATCGGGCTAGGACGGTCCGCTGACCGCCTGACAGTCCGTTCCCAGCCCGTAATCCGTCCGCAGCCTGGGGCGCGCTGCTGCTGGCCAAGACCCGTCTTACCGGACCTCCCCGCGCGTGCTATCATGCTCCGTCGCGCGAAAGGCAGCCGCACGCTTGCGTTGCACGCTGCTTCGTTGGAAGGAGGCCTCGTGGCGATCTATCATTGCCCGCAGTGCCAGCAGGAATTGACCCGGGGAAAGCCTCCCGGCTGGGTGAACTGGTGGATTGGCCCGCTGTTTGGGTTTCTCCTCCGCACGCTGGTTTGCAGGGAACATGGCACCATCGAGACGGCGTCCCTGGCTCCCGGCGAGCGCGAGTCGGAGGCCAGCCGGAGGACCATCGGCATCGTCGGCGCCATCGTCGTCAACATAGCGGCCCTGGTTCTCATAATCGTTTTTTGGGACCGCTTCTGAGACCCTGACCCGCCGCAGCGGGGCCGTTACTCCAGCCGGTAGTTGGGGGCTTCCTTGGTGATGATGACGTCGTGGACGTGGCTCTCGCGGAGGCCGGCGGCGCTCACGCGCAGGAAGCGCGCCTTCTGGTGCAGCTCCTGGATGGTGGCGGCGCCGCAATAGCCCATGCCCGACTTCAGCCCGCCCACCAACTGAAAGACCAGCTCGGCCAGCACTCCCTTGTAGGGCACGCGTCCCTCGATGCCTTCGGGCACCAGCTTCGAGTTGGCGTCCTGGCCGTAGCGGTCCGCGCTGGCCACCTGCATCGCGCTGGTCGAGCCCATCCCGCGGTAGCTCTTGAAGGTGCGGCCCTGGTAGAGGATAGTCTCCCCCGGGCTCTCCTCGGTGCCGGCGAACAGGCCGCCGATCATCACGCAATCTGCGCCCGCCGCGATGGCCTTGGTGATGTCGCCGGAAAACTTGATCCCGCCGTCGGCGATCAGCGGCACGCCGCCCTCGCGCGCCGCCCGCGCACACGCGGCGATGGCCGTGATCTGCGGCACGCCCGCGCCGGTCACCACCCGCGTCGTGCAGATCGAGCCCGGCCCGATGCCCACCTTGACGCCGTCGGCCCCAAGCGCGATCAGGTCCCGCGCCCCCTCGTAGGTGGCCACGTTGCCGGCGATGAGCGGCATGTCAGGCAGCTTCTGCTTGACCTCTTTGACCACTTCCAGCACCCGCTCGCTGTGCCCGTGCGCCGTATCGACGGCCAGCACGTCCACCTTCATTCGCACCAGCTCCTGCGCCCGCTCCAGATAGTCCTGCCCGGCCCCGATGGCCGCGCCTACCCGCAGCCGTCCCTGCACATCCTTGGCCGAATTCGGGTACTTCAGCTTCTTCTGGATGTCCTTGACCGTGATGAGACCCTTCAGGGTGTAGTGCTCGTCCACCACCAGGAGCTTCTCGATCCGGTGCTGGTGCAATATGCGCTCGGCATCCTCGAGCGTCGTGCCCACCGGGACGGTGACGAGGTTCTCCTTGGTCATGACGTTCGCGATGGGCTGATCCAGGTTGGTCTCGAACCGCAGGTCGCGGTTGGTCAGGATGCCCACCAGCTTGCCGTTGCGCGTGACCGGCACGCCCGAGATCCGGAAGCGCTTCATCACCTCCAGCACTTCGGAGATCCTCTGCTCGGGCGCCATGGTGACCGGGTCCACGATCATTCCGCTTTCACTCCGCTTGACCCGGTCCACCTCCTCGGCCTGCCGCTCGATGGACATGTTGCGGTGGATGATGCCGATGCCGCCCTCGCGGGCCAGCGCGATGGCCAGGTGCGACTCCGTCACCGTGTCCATGGCCGCGCTCACGATGGGGATGTTCAGGGCGATGGCGCGCGTGAGGAACGTGCGCGTGTCGGTTTGGGCGGGAAGGACGCTGCTGCGTGCGGGCAGCAGAAGAACGTCGTCGAAGGTCAGCCCTTCGGGGGTGCTCTCGACAGTCATATTCAATCTTACGCGTGCCGCACCACGGCCCGCAATCCGGGGTGCGGCTGGCCGGGTGCGCGACATGAGGATGGCAGGGCTTCCCAGTCTTGGGGCCGGTCTGGCGGCCCGCCCCACTTGCCAGTGCATTGTGGGGCGGGCAGTCTTGCCCGCGCGGGACGGCCACGTCCCGCCAGCTTGAGGCCGACCTGGCGGTCGGCCGCGGACCTGGCGGCCCGCCCCACCAAGCTGAGCTGCGTGGGGCCGCACCACCCCGCGGTGGGTATCCCCTCGCCGCGCCCTCTTGGAGGGGCTGCAGTTGTCGTTTACACTTGGTACGGGAGGAGGGCCAGCCTATGGCCACGCGCCCCAAGACACAGGGCGCCACCGACCTGGACCGGTTCGCGGGGCTGGAGCCGGAAGACCTCATCCGGGCTTTTCGCCTCATGCACACCTCGCGGCGGCTGGACGACCGCGAGATCCTGCTCAAGCGCCAGAACCGGATCTTCTTCCAGATCGGCGGGGCGGGACACGAGGCCATTTGCGCCGCCGCCGGCATGGCGCTGCGGCCCGCCCACGACTGGTTCTATCTCTATTACCGCGACCGCGCGTTGGCGCTCGCGCTCGGCATCACACCCGCCCAGAT
>JBEKLW010000074.1:0-8627 GCA_050008815.1 Bryobacteraceae bacterium | reverse complement strand
AACGTCGCCAAGTCTGGCGCGGGCCTCCATGTCCCAGGGGACAGCTTTGGCGCGGGCGGCGAGGAACTCTCGCGCCTCGGCCGCGTGACCGGTTTTCTCGAGCAGCGCGGCGGCGGGCATCAGGTCTTCGAACGGTTCGCCGGCGACCAGCGTCATGCGCCTCAGCAGACCGAGCGCGCCCTTGAGGTCGCCTTCCTCGAGGCGAACCTCCGCCAGCCCCAGGAAATTCGACGCGGCGAAGTTGCGGCTGTCGAGCTCGCGCGTATAAACGAACTCGAGCAGCCGCCGCGCGGAGGCGGCGTCGCCGGCCTTCTTGAGGTCCGCCGCGGCGGAGTGCAGCGTTTCCAGGCGGGGCATATCCGCCGGCTTGGCGGAGTAGCGGGCGAGCAGCGCCGGCAGGCGGCCCGCCTGGGCCGCGACGCGGATCTCCAGCCGGTCGACGGCATCCCGGTTGTAAGAGGGAAGGCTCTTGGAGATCTCAGCGAGGACCGCTTGGGCGCGATCGGCCTGCTTTGTCAAGAGCAGGAACTCGACGGTGCGGGTCTGCCATTCGTAGAGATGTTCCTGGGCCGAGGCGCGCTCCGGGCCGGGCCGGGCGGCCTCGGCCGTAGCGATCTCAACCCCTCGGCGCAAGAAGACCTCGCGTTGCGCGTCCGTGAGGCGCTTCGAGTTCAGGATGGTCTGGAAGAGCGCCAGCGGATCTTGCGCGGCGCGGCCCAGATCGAGAAGCCACGCGGCGCCGTCGGGCGAGCCGCCGGCCGCCGCGAGGGCGCCCTCGATCAGCGGTTCCACTCCGTAGGAGCCGTTGCGGCGGATGTAGGTTCGCAGCACGGCGTCGGCCTCGCTGCGCAGCTCCGGCAGGAGATTGCGCGCGCCGACGTGTTCGAGAGCCGTCTGGACGTCGCCCCAGAACGTCACCTGCAGGCGCTGGTCTTCGGCGCGGCGGAAGGCCTGGAACGCGGCCTTCCAGCGCGCGAGGGCTTCCTCACGCTTGCCCTGCTCCCAAAGAACCTCGGCGATGCGGTCCTGAATGGCGCCACGGTTGGGCTCGAGCTCGAGCACGTGCTCGTAGTCGGTCAGGGCGCGCGCCGCCTCGGAGCTGTCGCGGTAGTAGTTGGCCAGCAGCAGGTAATTATCGGCGTGGGCGGGACCTCCTTCGAGGAGCGCCGGGAGGAAGTCTTCGGCCTCGCCGCTCTTGGCCAGCCCGAGATACTCGCCATAGATGGTCCCGTAGTAGAACCAGGGATCGCCGGCGAGCTGCAGGCCGCGGTCCACTGGCCTGCCGAGCCGATCGCCGATGGGCGCATCGCCGAGCGCGGAAGCCAGCTCGCCGATCGTCCGTGGTGAGGCGTCACGATAATAGAGCCCGACCGCGCCGGTGTAGGCCCTGGTCCATACCGGCGGAAGCGTGGCGCCCCGGGCGCGCACGGCTTCCAGGGCGAGTTGCAGGTTTCCGCTTTCGACGGCGGCGCGGGCGGCGAAGTCGCGTTGCGTTTCGGAGTTGCCTCTGGCGGCCTCGCTCAGCAGCAGCTTCGGCGCGAGCGAGACGAGGAGTTCCGCGTAACGTGGCTGGAGGTTCTGCGGCAAGCCTCCGTTGTCGTCGTATAGCTTCAGGATCCGCAACTCGGCGGCGGCGTTGCCGGATTGCCAGAAGCTCCGGGCGGCATCGGCGAGCAGACGAGTCATGTCGTCCCGCTTGGGCGAAACACTCCAGTAGGCCTCCAGTTGCAGGCCCAGCTCGTCGAACTTCAGGCGCGAGCGTTGGAGTTCCATTAGCGGGCGAACCTGCGCTTCGGCCAGCCGCTGGCCGGGAGCACGCATCATCAACTCGTACCGCCACCTGGCTTCGAGCGCCGTCAGGCCGGCCGGCTGGACGAGTCGAAGCAGGCTCGCCATCGGAATCTGGCGCGCCGCGCGGTCGAGCCACTGCTCAGCCGCGGCTTTCTCTTCGGGAGTGAAGTAGCGGGCAATGGTGCGGCCGATCTCCTCCAAGACGTCGCCCAGGCGTTCTGGCCCGCGCTCGCCGAGGCCGTGGAGGCGATCGATGGCGGTTTCGTGCTGGCGCAGGCGCGTCATGATGCGCGCATACAGCCTGGCGCCCGTCTCGTAGTCCGTAAACAGATCCGTACCGGCCAGGACCACGCCCCGCTCGGCGAGCTCGCGGGCCTCCGGCAGGTAGCTCCACTGCTCGAGGGTGGTCGCCGCCTCGAAGAAGGGCCGCGGCCGCTCCGGGCGGCCTTCGATCAAGGCGACGCGCAGCGCTTTGACCGCCGCTGGCCGGTCACCCCGGCGGGCGTAGATCTCCGCCGCTTTCTGCATCCAGCTCGGATTGCGGTAAGTGAGGTCGTAAAGCTTCAGGTAGTCCTGGAGCGCGTCGTCGAAGCGCAGAAGACGCTCTTCGAGCGACGCGCGAGCGGCGTGGACATCCACGCGCTCGGGACGTATGCCCGAGGCGCGCCGGTAGGCGTCGATGGCCGCGGGCAGGTCCTCGAAGAACGTCTCCAGGCGGGCCAGCACCAGGGGCCAGCGGAAGTCCTTGGGCGAATCGGCGACGGCTTTCTGGAAGTAGCCGCGCAGGCGGGGCTCGGCGGAGTGCTCGGAGGCGTACGCCGCGGCCTCGCGGACGAGACCCTCATCCTCGGGGTAGCTCTTGACGATTTCGATGTACTGGTCGGTCGCGGCGGTGTAGTCCTGGAGGCGCGTCTGGACCGGGATCAGGCCGCGGCGCAACTCGGCGATGCGAGTCATGCGTTCGTCGGCCGAGAGCGGCGCGGCGCGGACGGCCTGGATCTTGTCTTCGTAGAACGCGCGCAGCGCGCGGTCGTCGCCCGCGCGCGCCAGCGCGTCAGCCATCGCGGCGACGTAGGCCGGCTTGAGCGGATCGGTCGCGAGCAGGGAGGCAGCCAGGTCCTTGGCGCGGGTGTAGTCGCCGGACTCGGCGGCCTTCGCCGCCGCTTCCAGAAGGAACTGCGGCTTCAGCGCCGGGTTCGCCGCGGCGGCCGCGCGCGCGAGCACCTCCACGGCCTGGCGCGGCATCTTGTTGCGCCAGTAGAAATCGACGGTGGCGCGGACGATGCCGAGGATGGCCGGGTTGTCGCGGTACAGCTCCTCGGCTGTATGCTGGGCGCGGGCCGTGTCGCTCTTGGCTTCGTAAAACCGCATGAGGGCCAGGCGGGCGCGCATGCGCTCGATGGGGTCGGCGGTGACGGCGGCTTCGCGCTCCAGGGCGCGCTCGGTGACCGCGTCCAGGCCCCGGCGCTCGCCCTCGCCGCGAACCGTCGCCAGTACGTCGACCGAGCTGGCGCGGTCAGCCAGTGAGAGCAGGAACTGCTCGGCGTCGGCGCGGCGATCCTGCGCGTCGAGGATAGCCAGGCGCAGCGAAACCGCCCCGGGATCGGGCAGCGGACCGGCGACGCGCTCGGCCGTGGCTTTGTCGATGAGCGCGCGGTGCGCGGGGCGGCGCGCGAGCGTGATCAGGCGCGCGCGGGCCGACGTGCCCGGCTCGGCGCCCTGGATGTACTCCTGGACGGCGCGCGCGTAGTCGCGCTTGTTCTCGTAGATCGCGCCGGCCTCATACGCGTATAGCGCCGGCCGGCCGAGCCGCGTGCGCCCGGCTTCGAGCTGGCGCAGCGCGTCGTCGTACTGGAAGTAATCCCAGAAGACCGTGGCGGCTTCCAGATAGCCCTCGGGCTGGCCGGGCTCCAGCTCGGCGAGCGCGTTCCAGTGCGGGCGGGCGCGAGCGAACAGTTCCCGGTCGGCATAGATCTCGCCCCACTCGGTCAGCGCGTGGCGGTCGCGGCGGTTGGCGCCGTAGACCTTCCCGATGATCGCCGCGGCGCGGTCCGTGTACCTCGGATCGAAGGCGGCGAGCGACCGGTCCAACCGCTCGGCGGACGTGGCCAGCCACGAGTTGCCGGGGAACTGGGACGCGACGGCTTCCAGGGGCGCTGCGGCCTGCTCGAAGTGCGACCGCCAGATTTCGGCCTCGGCGACGAAATGCACGGCGGCGACGTTCTTCTGCGCCGTGGCGAACGGATCGCCGATCTCGATCTTAGCCAGCTCGGGATTCAGCCGGCGCGTGGAGGCGAGCAGGGAGAAATACCGCCCGCGAAGCTCGTCATCGTAGGACCAGTAATCGCGCAGCAGCGCCTCGCGCGCCGCGCCGTCGTACGTCTCCTTCGCCGAATAGGCGCTGACGAGGTTGTGAACGAACGCGAGGTTATACGGGAAGCGGTCATGCGCGTAGCGGTTCAGGCTGAGGTAGAGCTGCGGCGTGATGGTGGTGTTGGTGTGAACGATGCTGGCGAAGTACTGCTCGAGATCGGTCCCGGAAAACGTCTCGACCACCTGGCGGGTGAGCCGATCGATGCCGCCGGCGTACTTTCGCCGCAGGTACCAGCGGCCGAGCTTGTCGTACCAGGATGTGGTCGAGAACTGCTGGATGGCGCGCTTATAGACCTGCTCGACTTCCGATTCGAGGCGGTTCTGCTGGAGGAAGGCGGCCAGGCGCTCATAGAGTCCGGGATCGTTCGGGTTGCGGTCCAATTCGCGGCGCAGGAGAGCGAGCGCGTCCATGCGGCGCTTCAGCGCGAGCAACCGCGAGATATAGCGGTCGAGAACGCGGGCGTAGTCGGGCGAGCGCGGACCAACTCTCTCCGGCTCGGCGCCTCCCGAGGCAACGAAGCGGAAGGGTTCGGCCCGGCGGTCGGCGGGGGCGGAAGAGTCGGGCTCCCAGGGTGTCGCGTCCTCGGGTTCCTGCTCGACGGTCTCGTCGTACTGGTCGTCGCGCGCCTCTCCTGGGGCCTGCCGCGACCCGCGGCGCTGGCGAGTCGCGATAGTCTCGCCGATGGGAACGCCCGCGGCGCTGGCCGCGAGTTCCTTGAGCAGCGCGTCGTAGGTGACGAATTCGTTCTGCGTGTCCCCTTTTCGCGCGAACGCCTCGGCCAGGTGGAGTGAAACCTGGGTGCGGAGGCGCGATTTCGGAAAATCGCTCAAGAACCGGCGGGCGGCGCGGATCACGCCATCGCTCGCGCCGTAGGCCGCATAGGCCTCGACCAGGTGCGCCCGCAGCGCAACCCGCTGGCGCGATTGCGGGAACTTCGCCTCGAAAAGACGCAGCAGCTCCTCGGCTCGCGCGCGGTGGAAGTAGGCCACCGCCGTTTGCTCCTGCTCGGAGAAGGCGTACTGTGGCCCGGTCGAGTTCAGCAGCAGCGACAGGATGCCATTGAGGAACCCGGGGTGCGGATCCATGGTGGCGATGTCCCGGTAGTAGGACAGGTCGCCGGAGCCGAACTGGATCGGCTGCTCGGGAGCGGTGAAGAGCAGCTCGGCAATCGCGGCCAGCGCGCGCTCCTGGTCGGCGGGCGAAGCCCCGGCCATCGAATAGAGCGCATGGAAATTGCCCGCCGCCTCGTCATGGTTGTGAACAGCCGCGGAGAGCTTGCCGAGTGTCCACAGCTCGGAGGCGGTCCAGGCGGAGTTGCGGGCCTCTTTGCGATTGCGAAACTCGATGAGGGCGCGCTCCGCCGCTGCCAGGTTGCCCTGCTGCTGGTAGTAGTAGAACAAGCGGACGGCGGGAAGCAGGTCCAGCGGATTGGCGGCCTGCGCGGCGCGGGCGCGCTCCAGGTAGCGCCGGAGGTTGTGCGTCCGTTCCAGCAGACCGAAGTACTCCTTGACCAGCTCGGGCGTCCAGAGCGGCTCGAACGACTGGTCGTAAACGGCCAACGCCTGCTCGGTGGCGCCGCGTTTGTCTTCGAGCATTGCCCGGGCGCTGACGGGGAACACGGCGTCGGACGGGAATGCCGCGCGGTAGTCCCCGATGAGTTGCTCGGCGGCGGCGTACTGCTTTCCGCCAACCAGCCAGGCGAAGTAGCGGCGATAGACGGAGCTTTGCTTGGGGTACTGCTTGATCCACAGGCGCCACTCGGCGCTGGCCAGCTCGAAGGGCAGCGCCTGCGCTTCCGTGAGCGCGACGATCCGCTCGAAGGTCCTTGAGGAGCGCCGCCGCGAGACCGGCGTGAACTTCTCCGACGCCGGGTTGGGCGCCTGGGCGGCGGCTTCCAGAGCGCGCAGCTCCTCGCGCGGCTTCAACTGCCGATGGTAGAAGTCGGCCAGGGCGAGTTGCCCGGCCGCGCGGTCGGGCGCGAGCTCGGCAAACCGCTTCCAGTCGGCCTCCGCCGTGACGATGTCCACCTGCTCCTCGGCGGCCTGGGCGCGTAGCGCGTACAATTCGGCATCCGTGGGAGCAGCGGCGATTAGCTGATCGAGCGAGCCGCGGGTTTCCTTGGGGTTGCGGCGCGCCAGCACCGGCCCCGAGGGCGTATCGACGCGTGCGAAGAAGACGCCCTCGAACCGCTTGAGGGCCGGGACGTCCTGCAGCCACCGGGGCAGATCGGCCCAGGCGGCGAAGCCCAGAAACGCAAGGGCGGCGAGGGGAGCGAGGCGCTTAGGGGAGAACTTCAAGCGGCACCTCCTGGCTTCCGATGTTGTGCGCAAAGTCCTCGGCCGTTACGGTGAGAACGTACCGGCCGGCCGGCAGGCCGGTTGGCACGATGAACTCCCCGGTGTTGGCCATCTCGCGCTGATTCCAGCGCAGGCTGACGGGCGCGATGCCATACATGCGAGCGCTGACGGTCCGCGTGGTCTTCGAGGCGCTGACGCGCAGGCGGACCTGTTCGCCTCGTTGGAAGCGCGCTTTGTCGAGCCGGGCGCGCACCACCGGAGGCTTACTCGATATGACGAACGACTTCGATTCGCGGTAGCTGCGCCCGGCGCGGTCGCGCAGAACCAGGCGCACCTGGTAGACGCCGTCGTTCATATCGGTGGGGGCCAGGAAGCGCGTTTGCCACATATCCTCATCGGGAAGATAGCGCAGCGGCTTGACCAGGCCGAAGGGGAACAGCGCTACCACGGAAACGATGGAGGGATCGGTTTTCACCCTCAGAACCGGGTCGCCGGGACGAATCAGGCGGGGCCGGAGCAGCGCGCGCGGCGCCGCCAGAAACGCGGTGTAAGGCGTGACGAACTTGTACTTGCGCGAAAGGCGGATGATCTCGTCGATGCTGGCGCGGTCCTCGCCTTCGCGTTCGATCTTCTCGAGCAGGGCATCCACACGGGCGCGCGCCCAGGTGCGCGGCAGCTGCGGATGCTCGGCATTCGTGGCGGGCAGTTGCGCCTTGGTCCGGAGTTGCAGCGGCTTGCCATCCCGGACGCCGCGCGCCGTGAACGTGCCCGCGCCCGGCTGCTTGTACTGGCCCACCCAGGCGGCAATCGAGCCGGGAAACACCGTCTCTTCGAGCGGGTAGACCAGCGCGAAGCTCGCCGCGGGCTCGGCCGCCAAGGCGAGCTGATCCACCGGCCGGCGCCCCAGCTTGGCCAGGAACGCGTTCAGCTTGAACTCGATGGGTTCGGTCGAGCGCACCCATTCCACGGCGCCGTCCGCTCTGGCGAGCAGCCGCAGGAGCGGCAGGTTCGCGTCGTCGCCAACGGCGAAAACGAAGGTGCGCGGGTGCGGCGCCGCCTGCTTCCACTTCGCGGCGTAGAACGCCGCGAGTTTGTTGTTGGCGATGGGGCCGCGCGTCGCACTCCCATCCGTGAGCAAGACCAGGTAGGATTCCGCGCCCGCGGCGGCCGGCTGCGCCAGGCCGGCCGTGAGCGCGCGCTCGAGGTTCGTGCCTCCGCGCAGCCGGCTGGCCTTGATGAACGCGATGGCCCTCTCCACCGCCGGCGTCTCGGCGCGCACGGGCGAGGGTGAGAAGGGCGACACCTCGGAATTGAACAGCAGCAGGTTGAACTGGTCCGCGGGCCGGAGCGAGTGGAGCAGCGTCTCCAGCGCCTGGAAGTTGCGCTCGAGCTTGTCCCACTGCATCGAGAGCGAGGTGTCGAAAAGCACGGTGACGCTCTTCGGCCCCCCGCCGCCAGCGGCCGCCGCGCCGGGCGTCAACAGCGCGGAGGCCTCGAAGAAGCCCGGCTCGCCGGCGTCGCGATGCGTGATGACTTCCAGCCGGTCGCCGCGGCGCGATTCCAGGCCCCAGCGCACGGCGAAATCCTCGACGAAGCTGACGTTGCGGACTTCATACGAGGCTTTGACGAGGTTGGGCGTCGATTGCTCGATCTTGATCGGGTACGCGCCGCTCGCCAGCTCGAAGCCGGTGATCGGATGCGCCGAGTGCAGCTCGAAATCGATATGCAGAAGCCCCGCGGCCTGCACCTGGTAGACGTCGGGGCGGAGGGGGAGCGCAAACATCGACTTCAAGTTCTCGACCGGCACCGTCTCGTGATATTCGAGCTCGATGCGCGTGGTGCTGTAGGGCAGGATGGGGACCACCTTCACGCCGAAGACGGAACTGCGGCGAAGCTCGGCCGGGGTCGGCTCGTTCTCGAGCAGGCCCGGGTCCAGCGACTGCCAGCGCAGGCCGTAGTAGATCTCTTCGGCGCGCCGCCGCTCCATGATCACGCCCGGGATGCGCGTCACGTCGCCCCAAATGGCGAAGTCGGACATGGTCGCGCGGGTGGGCATCGAGTAGAGGTACGTGCCCTCCAGCCGCTCGCCGGTGTGGTTCGTGAAGATCTGGCGCAGGAAGACGCGGGCGTCGCCGTCTTCGATGCGGATTGTCACCCACAGCTCC
>JBEKLW010000073.1:0-8663 GCA_050008815.1 Bryobacteraceae bacterium | reverse complement strand
CGCCACCACTTGCCCCTGGCGGGCGTAGTCGATGGCCTCGGCCAGGATGCGCGCCGATTCCTGGGGCGCGTGGAAGCCCATCGAGTTCTCGGCGTTGACGAAATCCACGCGCCACTGCGCGCGGCGGTGGAGCTTGAGCGCGCCCTCGAGCGCCGGCTCCCCCGCCCCGGCCGCACGCGCCGCCTGGATCTCATCGATCAGGGCAATGAGCGCGTCCTCGGCGCGGGAGAGCAGCGCCGCGTGCCGGTCCTGGATGGCATCCACCCGCGCCTTCATCTCCTCCGGCGTCCAGGGGTGGCAGGCCAGGCAGGCCCGGTCCACGTTGAGCAGCGGGCTGCGCACGTGGTGGTCGCTCACCTTCATCGCGCCCTGGCGGACGAAGGGCATGTGGCAGTCGGCGCAGGCCACGCCGGCCCGCGCGTGAGCGCCCTGGCTCCAGGTCTCGAAGTCGGGGTGCTGCGCCTTGAGCACCGCGGCGCCCGTCTCGGCGTGCCTCCAGTCGCTGAATCCGATCTGGTCGTAGTAGGCCTCGATCTGCTCGACCCGGATGCCCCGGGCCCAGGGATAGGCCACGATCTTGTGCTCGCCCGGGAAGTAGTACTCGACGTGGCACTGCGCGCAGACGTAGGTGCGCATCTCCTGCCGCGAGGCCATCGTGTTCGGGTCGTAGTTCTCGACGCCCTGGGCCTTTTTGAGCGCCCGGATTCCGATCAGGAACGCGGGGCGGGTCACGCGCAGTTGCATCGTGGCCGGAGCGTGGCACTCCAGGCAGCCGATGGGGTGATCGACGAGCTTCCGCGCCTCCTTCCACGGCAGCGAGGACACAATCTCGAAGCCCCGCATCAGGTCGCCGCCGCCCGCCTTGCGGTAGGCCGGAAGCACCGAGGCGTGGCATTGCAGGCAGCTTCCCGGCTGCGGCCTTTCCTTGACGCGCCGCGTCTCATCCTGGTCGCGGAGCGAATAGGCGTGGCCGCGATCCTCGCGGTAGTCGAGCGCGAAGGCGTAGCCGGCGAAGATGCGCACCAGCCGCGGGTCTCGTTCCAGGTGCGAGAAGGGGACGCTTCCACCGTACTTGGTGGCCTGCATCTCCCGGGTGCGCTGGAAAGACTCGAACTCGCGCGGGAAGTTCCTGCCCCATTCGGCCGGCTCGACGGTGTCCTCGGTGAGCCGCGCCACCTCGACGTGCGTCAGGCGCGCCTCCTGCCTACGCTCGCGCACGTTGAAGAGCAGCACCGTGACCAGGAACGTGACGGCCGCCGCGGCGGCGCTCAGGGCCAGGTACGTCCAGCGTCGAGGCTTCATCTCTCAGCTCCTGTCCGGCCGCGCGCCATGACCCGCGCCGGTGTGGCACTGCAAGCACTGCAAGCCCGCCATCTCGCTAACCATCTCGGCATGGCAGCAGATGCAGTTGCCTTCGATCCGCTCGACGTTCACCCGCCGGATGCGGATCGGGTCCGGGAAGTTTTGCAGCGTGAATTTCAATGAGTGGTTCCAGCCGTTCTCGGCTTTGGCGAGGTACTTCGGCAGGAGCGCGTGCGGCGTGTGGCAGTCGTTGCAGACCGCCCGCAGGTGGTGGCTGGCCTTCTGCCACGAGTCGCGGTACTCGCGCATGACGTGGCAGTTGGCGCAAACCTCGGGGTCGTTGCTGAAATAGGAGAAGCCCTGGGCGTAGCGGAACGTGTAGGCGCCCAGTCCCGCCACCAGGCCGATGAGCACGGCCATGAGGAACCGCGCCGTTTGCGGCATTCGGGGATTATTGTACGAAACTAGCCGCCCTTACGCGGCCTTCTGTACCTTGCCGCTGCGCAGGCAGGACGTGCAGACCCGGATCCGCTTGGCCGCGCCATTGACGATAGCCCGGACGGTCTGGAGGTTCAGGTCCCAGCGCCGGGCGGTCACGTTGTGGGCGTGGCTGATCCGGTTGCCGAATCGCGGGCCCCTTCCACAGATCTCACAGACTTTCGCCATAGGACGGAATTCCCCTTCCGGTCGCCAAGACACTGAAAAGAATGTTCCTGCCTCGCAGGACCAGCGGCCTCCGCGCCGGAGCCGCCCGGCCGCGCGCCTGGCTCCAAGGTAGGAACCTGCATTCTAACAAGTTGAGCCGTCAGCCCGCAACCGCGCTTAGAAACGCCCGTCCGCGCGGTCAGCGCTCAGTAGAGGAACCGAGCAAACCCGAAGGGCTGCAGAACTATGACAAGGATGGGGAGCAGCGCCACTACCGATCGCAAGCACCTCATGCTTAAGGTAAATACACCCGAAACCGTCGGCGGTCAAGCTGGGGAACCCAAATTGAGAGTACTGGGGCGGGGGGGCCACTACCTACCCCTGGGTGGGGGGTTAACCATTTCGGGGGGAGTTGTTTACTGTCCGGCCGCCTTTGCCTGGACCCGGGCCCGAGCAGGCGCGGTCCGGCCGCGGCTTGCATCCTTCCGGCTTGGTTTCTGCATCATATAAGTGTGGTAGAGTTAACGGTAGCGTAGTTGGTGAGGCCCCGATTTGCGAGCACTAGGTACAGTTGTCCTCTTCGCGCTGCTGTCGCTTCCGCTGTGGTCGGACGCGGAGTCGACGTCTGCTCCCGCGCCCGGGCCTGCCCAGGTGGCGCCCGCGCAGGTCCTGGACAGGTACGTGACGGCCGTCCAGTCCCAGGAGACCCACGCGCGGCCCGTGTCCATGGACGTGGATATGGATGCCAAGCTGCCGCGGTTGAGGAAGCAGGGCCGCTTCCACGCTTTCCGGTTCATGACGCGCCTCGGCCAGATCCTGTACGGCACACCGCGCTACGAGGGCGATAACACCATTAAGAAGGAAGTGATCGGCCGCTTCCTCCAGGCCGAACGGGAGGCGCGCAGCGAATACGCCGGCTCGTTGACCGTCACGCCGGCCAACTACCGGTTCAAATTCAAGGGCATGGACGACTACGGCGGCAGGCCGGTTTACGTCTTCGAGGTCTCCCCAAAGAAGAAGCTGGTCGGGTTGTACAAGGGCGAGCTGTGGATTGACCAACAGACCTACCTGCCGCTGCGCCATTGGGGCGAGCTGGTCAAGAATCCCTCGCTCATGGTCAGACACGTCTATTTCGTCCGCGACTATTACATCTGTGAGGGCGTTTCGGTCCCGCGCCGCCTGATCAGCGAGATCGAGACGCGGCTGGTCGGGCGGGCCAATCTCACCATTTGGTACGACAATGTCTCGGTAGGCCAGGCGACTCCCATCACCGCCAGCCGCGGCGCCGCTCTCCCGGACGCCCAGCCCGGCGGCGGCTCGCACCAGTAGAGGCGCCTCCCGGCGTTCCCGATTCCCCTCGGAAATGGCGCCGTCCGCATCGTGTATTCTTGTGTTTAGAGGCGTAAGTGCCGTAAGCTCAGAGGAGTGCCGATGAGGACGCTTTTCCTGAATCCTCCGTCGTTTGAAGGCTTCGACGGCGGGGCCGGCTCGCGCTGGCCGGCCACTCGGGAGATCGAATCCTACTGGTACCCGGTCTGGCTGTGCTACCCCGCGGGGATGCTGCCGGACAGCAAGGTCCTCGACGCCCCGCCGCACAAGATCTCGATCCCGCAGACCGTGGCCCTGGCCGGCGATTTCGAGCTGCTGGTGCTGTTCACCTCCACGCCCGGCTTCCAGGTGGATGTGCGCATCGTCGAGATGATGAAGGACTCGAACCCGAAACTGAAGGTGGCCTTCGTCGGCCCGCCGGTCACGGTGGACCCCGAGGGCACGCTGCGGGCCTCCAAGGCGATCGACTTCCTGGTGCGGCGCGAGTTCGACTATCAGGTCGTCGAGTACGCCCGGGGCAAGCCGCTCGAGGAGCTGCCGGGGGTCAGCTACCGCGTCAACGGCGGTTTCGCTCACAATCCCGACGGCGCCTCGGTCGAGAATCTGGACGCGCTGCCGTGGGTCACCAAGGTCTACCGGCGGGACCTGGACATCACGCGCTACAACGTCCCCTTCCTGCTCGATCCGTTCATCGCCTTCTACACCTCGCGCGGCTGTCCGGCCGTGTGCACCTTCTGCCTGTGGCCGCAGACGCATTCGGGCCACCGCTGGCGCGTGCGCTCGGCCGGCGACGTGGCCGCTGAGGTCCGCTACGCGCTGGAGGCCTTCCCGAACCTGCGGGAAGTCTTCTTCGACGACGACACGTTCAACTACCAGAAGGCGCGCACCATCGAGCTGTGCCGAGAGCTGAAGCCGGTGGGCTGCACCTGGTCCTGCACCTCCCGCGTCACCACCGACTACGAGACGCTCAAGGCCATGAAGGAGGCCGGGTGCCGCCTGCTGATCGTCGGCTACGAGTCCGGCGACCCCGAGATCCTCAAGAACGTCAAGAAGGGCGCCACCATCGACATGGCCCGGCGCTTCACGGAGAACTGCAAGAAGCTGGGACTGCTGGTGCACGGGGATTTCATCGTCGGCTTGCCCGGCGAGACGCGCGCGAGCCTGAGGCGCACGATCGACTTCGCCAAGCGCCTGGATTGCGAGACCGTCCAGGTCTCGATCGCGCACCCTTACCCCGGCACGGAGTTCTACGACTACGCGGTTCGCAACAAACTCCTCACGATCGACTCGATGACCGACGAGACCGGCCACCAGCTTCCGAACGTCATCTACCCAGGCCTCGACCGGGCCGAGCTGGTGGATTGGGTCGAGCGGTTCTACGGCGAGTATTATTTCCGGCTGCGAGTCATCTGGCGCGTGGTGCGGAAGGCGCTCTGGAACGGCAGCGAGCGGCGGCGGCTGTACAAGGAAGCCCGGGAGTATCTCGCGCTGCGCGCCAAGCGGAAGCGGTTCGTCGCCGAGCAGAAGCGGGTTGCGGCGTGCGGCGGGGACGCCGGCTAGGTCACCAGTTGATGCGCCGCGCCGCCCCAGCCAAAGGCAGTCAAGAGAACGGTGCTTCCCGGACGGACGAGCAACCACCGCGCCGCAGGCGCCCTGCCGTGCGGATAGCGCTGCTGGCCAGCATTGTCATCCTTGCCAACGCCCTGGGAAACTTCTCGATGAAGTGCGGAATAGACCGCTACGGCGCCCGGCTGGGAGCGTCGGTCTGGACTTACCTGCGCGTGCTCTTCGAGCCCTGGGTGGCGCTGGGCATCGGCCTGCTCATCCTGTGGCTGCTGGCGCGGATGGCGTTGCTTAGTCTGGCCGACCTGAGCTATGTCCTGCCCGTCACCTCGGTGGGCTACGCGCTGAACGCCGTCCTGGCGCGGGTGTTCCTGGGCGAGCACATGAGCGCGGCGCGCTGGGTGGGCACGCTGGTGATCGTGGCTGGCGTGGCGCTGGTTGGCTCGACCTCGGCGCGGACGACCTTGGCGGCGCGCACCGCCGCGGACCCGCCAGCCGTCGTGCCCGAGGAGGTCCGGTGACTTGGTTCCTGGTGGGCGTCATCGTCGGCGCTACCGTGCTGGCCGACTACTTCCAGACCCGCGCCATGCGCCGCCATGGCGAGATCCACGACTTCCGCCCCGGCGCGCTCGGCCGGGCCGCGGCCACGCTAGCGCGCAAGGGGTACGTGATCACCGCCGTGGCGATGATGGCGGTGTCGTTCTTCGCTTTCCTGACGCTGCTCTCGCGCGCCGACCTGAGCTTCGCGGTTCCGGCCACGGCGGCCAGCTTCGTCATCAACACCGTAGTGGCCAGGTACCTGCTCAAAGAGCGGGTGAACTGGAGACGCTGGACGGGCGCCGGGTTGGTCGCCTGCGGCGTGGCGTTACTGGCTCTGTGATCTACCTACTCCTGACCTTCGGTGTGGCGGCGGCCGTCTACCAGGCGCTGGCCCTGGCCGGAGCGCTGCGGCGGCTCGCCGCGCACGAGCCTGAGCCACGGCACCTGCCGCCGGTTTCCATCCTGAAGCCCGTTTGCGGCCTCGATCCCGAGTTCTACGAGAACATCCGCTCGCACGCTCTGCAAAACTACCCACAGTTTGAGCTTGTGTTCGGCGTGAGCGACCCCGCCGACCCGGCCATTGCCGAGATCGAGCGGCTGCAAGCGGAATACCCGGCGGTGGCGATCCGGCTGGTGCGCAGCACCACCCCAGCGCCCAACGGGAAAGTGGGCGTGCTGGCGGATCTCGCTGCTGCCGCCCGCTATTCGCTGCTGCTGGTCAACGACAGCGACATCCGCGTGCCGCCGGACTACCTGACGCGCGTAGTTGCGCCGCTTGAGGACGAGCGGACCGGGGTAGTCACGTGCCTGTACCGTGCGCGGCCGGCGAGCCTGGCGGGGCGTTTTGAAGCCGTGGGCATCGCGACGGATTTCATGCCCAGCGTGCTGGCGGCGCCGCTGGTGGGTGTCTCGGAGTTCGCGCTCGGCTCGACGCTGGTGTTCCGGCGCGCCGACCTGGAGCGCATCGGCGGCTTCCGGGCCATCGCGGACTACATCGCCGACGATTACCAGTTGAGCCGCCGCATCAGCGCCCTGGGGCGGCGGGTCGCCGTCTCCGGCTGCGTCGTCGAGACCTGGTTGCCGGAGGCCACCTGGGCCGGCGTGTGGCGGCACCAGCTCCGCTGGGCACGCACCATCCGGCTCTCGCGCGGCGGCGGCTACGTTGGCCTGCCGCTCGCGAACGCCACGCTCTGGGCCCTGCTGCTGGCGGCCGCGGGGCTGTGGTGGGCGGCGCTCGCGCTGTTCGCGCTCCGGCTGGCCGCCGGGCTGACGACCGCGGCCGGCGTGCTCGGGGACCGCGCCGTGCTCCGCGACGCCTGGATGATCCCGCTGCGCGACCTGGCCGGCCTGGCGCTCTGGGCCGGCGGCCTGTTCGGCTCCGAGGTCCTCTGGCGCGGTCTGCGGCTGAAGCTGGACCGAGAGGGGCGGATCATCGGGGCCGCGCGCACCGCGCCGTAGCGCGCGCACTCGTCGGTGCCGTGCCTCGACATAGGGCGCTTTCACGGCAGCTCGGGCAGCAGCCGAGCCGGCATCAACAGAAAACCACCACCAGAAGAAGTTGCGGTTGATATCGCGTGCGATATCATGGTAGACTGTCCTCGAATGCGGCTGGTGCTCGATACGGACGTCGTCGTGGCCGGGTTCCGCAGTGATCGGGGAGCATCACGTCAGTTGTTGCTGGCGGCGCTGGACCGTAGATACGCCATGCTGCTCTCGGTTCCGTTGATGCTCGAGTATGAGGCGGTCTTGACCCGGCAGGAGCATCTCGAAGCAACGGGGATGACGGTGGCGGAAGTCAATTCGGTCCTCGATGCCCTGGCGGGCGTCATCGAGCCGGTCGCATTCCGGTTTCTGTGGAGGCCCAGGCTCCGGGACCCAGCCGATGAGATGGTTCTGGAGACGGCCGTGAACGGTGCCGCCGATATCCTGGTCACGTTCAACATGACGCATCTGGCCCTGGCGGCGGCCGAGTTTGGCATCCGGGCGGTGCTGCCGCAAGCAGCCCTCCGCGAGATTCGGGGAGTGAGCCATGAGACAGAGTAATGTCGCCCTGAGGTTGCAGCCGTCGCTGCTGGACGAGGCGCGCCGGGTGGCCTCCTCCGAGGGGGTCGCGCTAAATCAGTTGATCAACATTGCCGTGGCGGAGAAGCTGTCGGCGCTTCGAACCGAAGACTACTTCCGCGAGCGCGCGTCCAGGGGTAGCGTGGTCAAGGCGAAGCGAGCGCTGAAGCGGGCAGGAAAGGGCAACCCGCCGCTGCCGGGCGACGAGATATAGCCTAGTCGCGGGCAGGTCGTTGACCCTTCCCGCCAGCTTGAATTCGCAGCCCGGAGCCGCTAGATTGGTATCTGCAACCACGCGCGGCCTCCGCGACGGAGCCGTGCGGTTGGCGCGCGCCTGTAGCTCAGTTGGATAGAGCGTCTGGCTACGAACCAGAAGGTCGGGTGTTCGAGTCACCCCAGGCGCACCACTTCCCCAGAAGGGCTCTAGGCTCTACGCCATTAATGGGGACATGCCTCCCGCCGCTTCAGCGGCCCGAGGAGCCGAAGCCCCCTTCGCCCCGCGTGCTCGGGTCCAGTTCCGATTCCTCCCACTCGACGGCCTCGTACCGCGCCACCACGAGTTGCGCGATGCGTTCGCCGCGAGCGATGCGATACGGCTCGCGGCCCAGGTTGAGGAGGATCACCCGGATCTCGCCGCGATAGCCCGGATCGATCGTGCCCGGGCTGTTGGGCAGCGTGATGGCGTGCCGCAGTGCGAGGCCGCTGCGGGGCCTCACCTGGGCTTCACAGCCGGTCGGAAGCGCGATCGCTAGGCCGGTGCCGACCGCGCGGGGCTGGCCCGGCTCGAGCACGGTGTCCTCGACCGCGCGGAGGTCCATGCCAGCGTCCTCCCGGGGGCCGTGCGCGTACTCGGGAAGGAACGCCTCCGGCCTCAGCCGTCTGATCTTGACTCGCATGGACTCTTCAGGATAGCGTGCGGCCCCTGCGGCGTGAGCCGCCCCGCCGCGCGGTGGGCGCCGCGTGGTTAGCGCTATCATAGCCAGTCATGCCCCAGCGCGTCTTCATCCTGGCGCCGATGCCGGCGGAGAAGTGCGCCTACGCGCTGGCCCGCTACAGCCGCTCGCCCGACTCCATCCGCGAGTCGCTCGCCTGGGTGCGTTCCCACGACTCGCAAAAGTTCCTGGAGCACTTCTACTTTCAGTACGGTCACGCCTCGATCGCCGATCTGGGCCACGCCACGCTCTGCTTCGAGGGCATCTCGGAGCTGGAAGCCACCGAGATCG
>JBEKLW010000072.1:0-8686 GCA_050008815.1 Bryobacteraceae bacterium | reverse complement strand
CCGGGCCCTGCAAGCGGCGGTCAGTCTGCTGGCCGAGCGCGAGAAGCGAACACGGCTGGCCCGCGAGCTGTCGAAACTGGTCCGCCAGGACGAGCAGCGAATGGCTGAAGAGGGCCTCGGAGACGCCTCGTGGCCAGCGTCCTGAGAGGCGAGATCTACTGGGCGGATCTGAACCCGGTGCGAGGCCGGGAGCAAGCGGGCTTTCGCCCTGTTCTCATCCTCAGCAACGATCTCTTCAACCGCCGATCTGGCACGGTCATCGCCATGGCCATCACGAGCCAGCCGCAGAGAGCCGGGTTTCCGCTCACGTTCGCTTTGCGGGAGGAGATGCTCTCGCGGCCATCCTGGGTGAAGATTTCGCAGGTCCGCACAATCTCCGTCGAGCGGCTCGGCAAGTGCATCGGGTCCATCGAGATGGAAGACCTGGATCGCATCCTGGACGGCCTGATCGAGCTGCTCAGTTGATCCCATACTCCTCAGGCCGCGCCTCGACCGCGCCGCCGGTGTCTCCGCCCTCGGAGTGCTGATGCCGGAATCGAGCGAGGTTTGTGCAATCGAAGTTGTTCGATAGATGGCGTTGCACTCGTCGCAGGGAAGTGGGTCGATGAGCCAGTTGTATCACCGCAAAAAGCATGGATGGCTGGCGGGTTCGCTCATCTGGCCCATCAAGTTGCCTTCCCCAGATCAGCGTATAATCTCTACCATGACTCTCAAGAGTGCGGCGTTGTTCGCATTGATCGGCATGATTCTGCTAACCGTTCTGCTGGCGGTGGGCTTCATCCGTGACGTATCGGCTCTTCTGGCTGGTGCGATTGCTGCGGTGGCGGTGTTGAGATCGCTGATTCATTTGCTGGCGGGCCTGAGTGTGACAGTATTCCTGTACGTGTTCTACAGAGCGCAGTCCTGAATCCGCAGAGCGCAGCGCCGTTATCAGGCTGGGGTTATAGCGGAAGCCGATGACGGTCAGGCGAGCGCCCGAACGTCGAGCGGGATGCCCTTGCGCTCATCGCGCACCAGCGAGACCGCGCCCGTGGCGCACTTGACCTCGCAGACGCCGCAACCCATGCAGCGCTCCCAATCGCGCACCACGCCCTCGCCGTTCTTCGACAGAGCGTCAAACGGGCAGGCTTCGATGCAGTCGTCGCAGTTAGCGCAGAGCTCGCGGTCGATCTCGGCGACGTATCCGGAGCTGGTCATGATCGGCACGCCCTGCTTCATCGTGGACACGCCGCCGCAACAGCACTTGCAGCAGTTGCAGATGGCGTAGAAACGGTCGAGCGTGGCGTCCTTGAACCAGGCCGAGTGCAGGTGCCCGCGCTCGTGCTCCGCCTGGAGAAGCTCCAGCGCCTCGGCTTGCGAGAGCCGCCGCGTAAGCCCCGGCTGGTGCTCCAGCGCGAAGTCGGTCACAGGCTTACCGATGAGCATGCACACCTGCGTGGGTTCGCAATGCGCCGCGCGCGCGTGGCGGCACGGGCATTCGTAGACCACCACATCCGGCGGGCCGTTCAGAACGATGTTCCTGGCCACTGGGTAGGGAATGATCTGCTCGAGGTCCTGCAGCGGGATGTCTCGTTCCAAGCCGACGATGGCCCGCGCGTGGTCATGCCGAAGCACCTTGGCGTGATAGTGGTCGGCCAGCCATCCAGCCGCTTTGCGACCCTGCGGCGACGAGGCGGGAGGCGGCAGACTGAACAGCGCCTTTACGTAGCGCGGCGTCCAGCGGAGGTAAATATAGCCGTGCAGGGTCCTAAACCGAAAACCGGACTGCCGGAAGAACTCCCGCGTCGAGGTGAGCCAGCGGCCTCGCTCGCCCACCAGCCAGAAGAACAGCAAGGCGCAGGTGACAAGCAACGCCAGCACGATGAAAGCGGCAGCCCACATCTTCGCGATTCCCTCAGCCCCCTATGGTACCTGCTCGCGCGAGGGGCCGCGCGAAAGGGACCACCGCCGGCCTCAGCGTGTAGAGCGGCTCTCCGGAGCCGCCGCCGGGCCTCCCGGCCCGGGTTCCAATACGTATAATCTCCATGCTAGAATACGTACGTGACGTCGAAGCTTACATTGAGCGTTGAACGGTCTGTCATATCGCGTGCGAAGCGCTACGCCAGGCAGCGCGGCATGTCTGTGTCCCGAATGGTAGAGGCATACTTGGCCGCTGTCTCGGACCCATCCGAGGCGGAGAGCGCTCCTCCCATACTGCGATCGGTTCGGGGAACACTGAGGAGGGCCGACCTCCCGGACTACCGCGAACATCTGGCCGAGAAGCACCGATGAAGAGGGTCCTTGTTGATGTCAACGTAGTGCTGGACGTGCTGCTGGATCGCAAGCCCCATGCCGCCGCCAGCGCGGCAGTGTGGGCGGCCATCGAGACGGGCATCGCGGAGGGCTTACTTGCGGCCCACGCCCTCACGACGATTCACTACTTGGTTCGCAAGGAGTTGGGCGCTGCCAGGGCGAGGAGGATGATCTCCGCGATCCTCAGAGTTTTCAGCGTCGCAGCAGTCGATGGCCCCGTGATCCACGATGCGTTGAATTCATCATGGCCGGACTTTGAGGACGCGGTGACCGCCTCTGCCGCGCGGCTCGCGGGCTGCGACATCCTTGTCACCCGGGACCCCAGGGGATTTCGCCAATCGTCCGTTCGCGTCCTCATGCCCGAGGCGGCGGCCCATCTGCTCGCAGGGCCGCGCGGCTGACGCAGGGCGGCTATTCAGAGCCGCCGTGGTCAAGTGCGCATAGCCGGTCTGGAGACCGGCTGGCCGGCCAAGAGGCCGGCCCCACCGCCGTGTAGGGCGGCTCTCCAGAGCCGCCGCCGGGCCTCCAGGCCCGGCCGGCCTTCACGTGAGAATTCGCCGCCGCATCACGCACTACTCAGGCGTGGTATTCTACCGCCGCCACCTGCCGCACCTCTACGAGGCCGAACAACCCCTCTTCATTACCTGGCGTCTCCACGGTAGCCTGCCAGTCAACCGTTGGTTCACTCCCGAAGGTCTGACTTCGGGACACGCGTTCGCCGCGATGGACCGCCTGCTGGATCAGGCGAGGTCAGGCCCGATGTACTTGCGGCAGCCCTCGGTGGCGGATGTCGTGGTCACTTCACTTCGCTACGGTGATTGCGTCCTGGGTTACTATTCACTGCACAGCTTTGTGGTCATGGCGAACCATGTTCACCTGCTCGTGACACCCAAGGTGGCGCTGCCACTCATTACGAAATCGATTAAGGGAATCACCGCGCGACGCTCGAACGCGCTGCTCTCGCGGAAAGGCAATGTGTTCTGGCAGCAGGAGAGCTACGATCACCTTGTGCGAAGCGAGCCGGAGTTCAAGCGAGTAGTCAGCTACATCGAGTGGAACCCCGTGCGCGCCGGGCTGGCGGCAACACCTGAAGGATTCCCGTGGTCAAGTGCGCATAGCCGGTCTGGAGACCGGCTGGCCGGCCAAGAGGCCGGCCCCACCGCCGTGTAGGGCGGCTCTCCAGAGCCGCCGCCGGGCCTCCAGGCCCGGCTAGGCCCAAACCCGGCCAAACCCAGCCCGAGCCGTGAAGCCCACTTACCCGTGGATTGCCGCCGCGATGATCACGCAGATGCCCACCGACATCGCGCCGATCAGAATGGCCAGCGCCGTGTTGTGGTCCTCGACGATCTCCTTCCAGAGGTGATACGGCGTTAGCTTGTCGATGACGACGAACGCCGTCACGAAGATCACGATGCCGAGTACGGCATAAATCAGCGCGTTGAGGATGTTAGCAGGCTGAAAGTTGTTCATGACAGGCTCCGTCATTTCCCCCCGATGTGCCGGGGATAGTACATGTAATGCGAGCGGTAGGCGCCGGGGTTGTCGCGCACCGTCTTGGGAATGTTCCTGATTTCATTCACGCTGGTAAGACTCCAGCCGCGATACTCGGCCAGCCCCACCAGCCCGAGCAATAACAGGCCATAGGCTAAGTAGAAGGGGTGACGCATTAGTCATCGTCTCCGTCGCCCGACCCGACTTTGATGGGCGGGCCGTAGTCGCTCTCGGTCCAGCGCGCCTGCTCGAACGCCAGCGAGCGGAAGCTCACAAACGCCGGCGGAACCAGCAGCAGCAGCGCCGCAATCCAGAAGAAGCTCATCGCCGGCACGTCGCGCCGCACCACGATCTCGTAGTCCACGCCTCGCGCCGCCGGGTCCATCTCCGGCTCCACGCGCAGGTAATAGCGTCCCGCGGGGACAGACGGAATCAGCGCGCGGTCATGCGCGCTGCCTTCGCTCCAGGCGCCGTCGCTGTCGCGGCCGTAGTAGTAGCTCACCTCGCGCCCGAAATCCAAAGCGTCTCCCGTGTCGGCATTGATGAGGGCGAGGCCGAAGTAGGCCCAGTTGTTGTCGACGTCGGTCCCGACGGAAACCTCGACAGCGGAGGTCCGCCCCTTCAGCTCGAAGATGTCGGTTACGAACGAAGCCTCGCTCCCCACGCGCGGCGCGAACGCAAAGCGCCCTCGAAACACCTCCTCATGCCGCGAGAAAGCCAGGAAGAGCTGCGAGAGCACGAGCAGGACGAGCAGCAGAAGCCCGCACACCCCCCAGATCTCTTTCACGCTGCCCTGGAACGGCGGGGGCTGGTTCTCGTAGACGCCCACCGGCGCCGGCGGCCGGCCGGGCAGCCCGAACGCCTCCCAGATGCGCGCCCCGGGCGTGTACTCGCCCAGCGACCACACGGTTTCGGTGGGCGTGATCTCCGCGGAAAGCACGCGCGGCGGCGCTACGTAGTCCGCTACCGTCACCTTCTCGCCCACGTGCACCTGCCAGGGGAACTCGCCCAGCACGTAGGTCGTCTCCGCCTCCGCGGTTTGGAAATGCCGGTAGCGCTCGCCCAGAAACTTGGCGACCGGCCGGGCGCCGCTGGTGTCGGCCTCGGGCAGCGTTTTCAGCAACGACACGTCGTTCCAGTGGCCCTGGTATTCGGTCAAATAGCGGAAGCCCTTGTAAGGGTTGAACAGCAGATACTCGGCCCAACTGTAGGCCGTTCCCTCGCTCCAGATCGTCCGCACCTGGAAGCCGATCACTTCGTAGACGTCGCCGTGCCACTTGCCGCGGGTGCCGAGCGGGACCAGCGGCTGGATCCGCTCGCGCGCCTGGAATTGCTGGAGCACCTTGAGATTCGGGTCCTTGGCGTCCAGAATCGACAGGCAGCTCCCGCACACCGCGCTGAGCGTGTGCTCGAAGCCGCGCAGCGTGAGCGGCGCGCCGCAGTTCGGGCAGTAGAGCGCCCTCACCTGCGGCTGCGGCGGTTGTGGCGGCTGCGGCGGTTGCGGCGGGGCTCCCATCTACCAACCCTCGAACTGGCGCAGGTTCTTCAACCGCAAATCCTCGAACGCGACCGACTCGCCCACGAACAGCAGCGGCTCGGGATCGCTGTAATCGAGCGTGGCGAAGCGCGCATCGTGCGTCTCCAGGTCGGCGAAGACCACCTCGCTCTTGTCCCAGTACTCGAACGGCAGTTCGCCCTCCACGCCGCGGTAGCGGGCCCGCGTGATGCAGGTCACTTCGTAGACCACGCCCTGGAAATTGTACTGCTGGCCGCGCGCCACCTGCTCGGCCCGCGGCAGCCCGGTGAGCGGCGCCAGGAACGACACGGCGTACTCGGCCTGCGCGTCCGAGAGCCAGCCGCTCGTGCCGTCATTCAACACGATGTGCCACTCGTTCCATGCGCCCTGCTCGTATTCGTACAGGATGCGCCCCAGAACCACGAACGGCCGGGCGCGGTAGACGCCCTCGCTGGCGATCTGAATGGGCGAGGCGTCGGCCGGCAGATCGGCCACCACGCCCACGCGCTCCAGGTTGACGTCCCGGCGCACCAGGATCGAGCGGCAGAACTCGCAGACCGTCTGGACCGCGCTAGACCAGCGGAACCGGATCGGCGCGCCGCAGTTGGGGCAGTTCGCTGTCGGACTCATCGGTTTGGTAGGGCCGCTCGATCCGCCGCACGCGCACGGCCCGGGCGCCGAACTCGCGCCGCAGGTTGCTCTGGAAGTCCCACTCCGGGCGCGGCTTGCAGCAGAACAGATTCAGGCACAGCGATCCGTATTCAGGGAAAGTATGGCAGGCCAGGTGCGACTCGGCAAGCAGGCAGAACCCCGTCAGCCCGCCCGGGCCGGGGAAGCTGTGCCAGAGGGGCTCGGCTACCGGCCGCAGGCCGAGCTCGTCGATCAGCCGGGCAAAAAGCGCCCGCAGCCGCACCGCGTCGCCGAGCGCAGCGGGATCGCACCCCTGCGCCTCCACCACCCACTCAACCCCGCTCATTGCCGTTCACTCAAACTGACTCTCTTGGCCGCGGCTGCTGGAAGCTCTTTGCGTTCTCTGCGTCTCTGCGGTGAATATCAGCTTTGCGCCTGCCCGCACCCCGGGCAGAACTTGGCCGGCTTCGGCATCGGCTTTCCGCAGCCCATGCAGAACTTCGTCTCGGGCGAATCGGCCGCGCCGCCCACGGCGGGCGCGCCTGCCGGAGCGCCACCGCTTCCCGGTTTGATGGCACCCATCATCTGCTGCGCCATGACGAGGCCCGCGCCCAGGCCGACGCCAACACCCGCAGCGCCGCCGCCCTCGTTCGCCGCCGCGATCGGCAGCGACTGCGCCACCTGGAACTGCGTGTACCGGCCCATGTCTCCGACCATGCCCATCGAAATCCGCTGGTCGAGGATCTTCTGCAGCTCATCCGGCAGCGACAGGTTTTCCACCACGAACATGTCCAGCGCCAGGCCCAACTCGGTGAAGGAGGGCTTCAACTGCTCGGCGATCTTCTGGCCGAGGCCGATCTGGTTCGCGGCCATGTCCAGGAACGGGATCTGGCTCGATGCGAACGTGTCGGAGATGCGGCCGATGATGGTGTTGCGAAGCTGGCCCTCGATCTCGGCCACGGTGTAACGCTCGCGCGTTCCGCTCACCTTCGTGTAGAACGTGCGCGGATCGGCCACCCGGTAGGCGTAGATGCCGTAAGCCCGCAGCCGCACCGCGCCGAACTCTTTGTCCCGAATCGTGATCGGCGTGGCCGTGCCCCAGCGCTGGTTCACCTGCAACCGTGCCGCGAAAAAGTACACGTCGCTCTTGAACGGGCTCTTGAACTGCTTGTCCCAGTTCATCAGGTTGGTCAGCACCGGCAGCGTGTGCGTGTTTATGGTGTACAGACCGGGCGCGAAAACGTCCGCGATCCGGCCCTCGTTGACGAACATGGCCATCTGCGACTCGCGCACGGTGAGCGTGCCGCCGTTCTGAATCTCCATGTCCTGCATCGGGAACCGCCAGGCGAGCACGCCCTCCTCGCTCTCGGTCCACTGGATGACGTCGATGAACTGCTTGACGATGAAATCTCGAAGCGACACGGCTTTCCCTCCACTCCCGGCCATTGTAACGCCAACCGGCGCCCGCTGACGGCCCCCAGCCTCTGCGGCTTGAGCCGCCCAGCCAGACGCCACCGCTTCCGGCTGTTTGAGGCCAGCGCCGGCCGCTGCGATTCGCCGTTGCGGTGCTCGTTTTCGATGAGCCGGTATTCCCGCTCATGCACGAACGCCCGGTAGAGGTTCCGCGGCAAAACGGTCGGGGGTGCCGCGTTCTGGACGGAGCCGGGCATGTGGAAGGCAAGAAGAGAAGGTCAGACCAACCTGATTGTCGTACCCACGACCTAGACTGGCTTCCAATCACTGAGCAGCGCTTTGTATACGTTGCTAGCCCTTTCGTTCAGAACGATGACCCTCGCATAAACGTTCCCGGCGACAACGCGTTTCTGCGCAATCATTGCATTCTGGACATCGCGCCAAGACTGGTCAAATTCCATCAGCGCATCTACCAAAGTCTGAGAATTAGTACTCTGAACGACCCTGGGAATGAGCACGTCTACGATCTGGTCTAGATCATGGCGGACCTCTTCACAGAATTCGACGGCGATGTCGTCCTCGGATTTTTCGCGGCTCTGGGGTTTCTGAATGCGAAGCTGTTCCGTCAAGTGCTGAATAGCGCTGATGGTCTCGGGATTCGGACGGTTGCGGCCCTCAATGATGTCCGTCATCCGAGATTGGTCTCTTGGTGAAAGAAAGACGTATTCGTCCGTCAGAGCATCACAGAGATGGTTTGCGATCGCTCGATATGTAAAATTGCGAACTCTTGCCCACTGCTGCTCGTGGTACCGCTCGACCATCCGGTAAAGCAAAACGGCCAATGCCCACCAAAACAGACCGGCGGCGACGTTGATCCAGAACCCCTTCGGATCAAATAGCTGACCGAGAACGCAGGCGACCACGATGGCGGTTCCGAATGCGACCGTCAGGTAACGTGGCAGTTTCGAACTCACGGCTCAGATAAGATGTACCACAATTGTTTTGTCGAAGCGTGTCCTGAAGTCCGAATCTGAAGAGTCTGCCAGTCTGGATCACCTGATCTTCTCAAACCCTGGGAGCAGGGCGAGTGCGGGGACATGCCCGGGAAGCGTTGTGCCGTGCGTCGGCACTAGTGCCGACGCGGCACGCTGAGACCGTGCGCTACGACAACCGCCGCGCCGTGCGACTAGCCGCCGCGAGACGCGCCGCCGCGCGGTTAGCGCCCGTACGGCGACGGCGGAGCCGGGGGGTAGCCCGGCGGCGGTCCGGGCGGCGCTGGCCGCGCGAACTTCTCCGCCCACCGGATCCGCCCCGTCATTTGCATCACCAGGAACAGCGTCAGAA
>JBEKLW010000071.1:0-8773 GCA_050008815.1 Bryobacteraceae bacterium | reverse complement strand
GTGGCCCCCGACGGCCAGGACGCGCGGGAGCTCGTGCGGCACGCGGACCGGCAGCGGTGCGTAGCCGCGGGCGCGGCGGACCACGCTCTCGCGCCCGCGCACCACGCGCACCACAGAATCGTCGCAGGGCCGCGCGACCGGCCGGTCGTGCATCAGAAACGCATCGGCCGTGCCGCCCAGGCGCTGCCGCGCCTCTTCGTTCTCGATGGCAATCGGCTCGTCGCTCAGGTTGCCGCTGGTGGCCACCACCGGGAACCCAAGCTCGCGCATCAGCAGGTGGTGCAGCGGCGAATATGGCAGCATCACGCCCAGGTAGGGCGAATTGTGCGCCACGTTCGGCGCCAGGAGGCCCGCCTCCTTCCCTGGTCTCAGCAAAACGATTGGTGCGGCGGCGGACTGAAGCAGGCGCTCCTCCTCCGCCGAAACCTCGCAGCACCCGCGGACCGCTTCAAGCGACGGCAGCATGAGCGCGAACGGCTTCTCTTCGCGGCGCTTAAGCCGCCGCAGGCGCGCTACGGCCTCCTGGTTGCGCGCGTCCACCAGCAACTGAAATCCGCCGATGCCCTTGAGCGCCAATATCCGGCCGGCGCGGATCTCCCGCGCCGCCTCCTCGATGCCCAGCGTAAGCCGCGGGCCGCAGGCCGGGCAGGCGTTCGGCTGGGCGTGGAAGCGCCGATCGGCGGGATCGGTGTACTCGCGCAGGCAGTCCGCGCACAGCGTGAAGCCCCGCATGGTGGTGCGTGAGCGGTCGTAGGGGATGTCCAGAACGATCGTGTAGCGCGGGCCGCACTGCGTGCAGTTGGTGAACGGGTAGAGGTAACGCCGGTTGGCCGGGTCGAAAACCTCGGCCAGGCATTGCGGGCAGGTGGCCAGGTCGGGCAGAACGCTCGCGGTCTTCTCCTCCGCCGCGCTGCTGGCGAGGATCTCAAAGCCGGCGAAGCCGGCGGGGGGAAGGATGCTGGTCTCGCGCGCCAGCACGACTGCTGCCGGGGGACGCTCCGCCTCGAGCCGCTCCAGGAACCGCTCGAGTTGCTCCCGCGCGCCCTCCACCTCCACCACCAGCCCGGCGCCCGAGTTAAGCACCGTCCCGCTCAGGCCCATCTCCCTGGCGAGCCGGTAGACGAAGGGGCGAAAGCCGACGCCTTGCACGGCGCCGTAGAGCGCTACGCGCAGCCGCTCGAGGTTGGGTGAGGCAACGTTCATTGCCCAGTGCCTTTCGCGCCCCGGATCTCGTCCGCGATCCGGCCGGCCAGCCGTTCCACGGCCCCTAGCACCTCGGCGCCCGGCCCAGCGCCGGCCTCGAAGCTGACGCCCTCGATCCCATAGATCTTCATCTCGGGCGGGAGCCGGCCCAGCACCCGCGCCAGCTCGATGGCCTCCGTGACACCGAAGGCGTGCGAGGAGGCGCGCAGGGCGTCGCGCAGCACCGGTGCGGTGCGCGCATCCCATTCGCCAATAGTGCCGGGAGGAGACCCAGTTACAACGCTATCTACTAGTATGACACGCTCGGCGCCGGCCCAAGATTCGATGAGCGCCAGCCCGTCGCGGGAGTGCGTCCGGGCCTCGATGCCGAGCTCGCGCAGGCGGCGCGCCACCAGCAGTCCGGCCGCGTCGTCACCGCGGTCCTCGTTGCCGCAGCCGATTACTAGCAGCCGCACACCAGCCCGCCTTTCTTGCCAGCGACCTGCCGCGGCCCTCTCATCGCGCCTCGCTGCGGCCGTGGTGAGAAATGCAGGCTATTCCCGAATGACCTCCACCCGCAGAAAGTGCGTGGCGCAGGAGATGCAGGGGTCGTAGTTCCGCACCGCCTGCTCGCAGAGCAGCGTCACTTCCTCGAGCGGGCGCGTGTGGATGGCGGGCACGAAGTTCCACAGGTCCTCTTCCATCCGCTTGAGGTTCTGCGAAGTCGGCGGGACGATCTTAGCCGACAGGATCCGGCCCTCGGAGTCGATCTTGTAACGGTGGTAGAGGATGCCCCGCGGGGCCTCGGTGATCGCCGCCCCCGTTCCCGCCCGGAGCTTCACTTCGACCCGCGGCGAAGCCGGCGGATCGTATTCGGCGATGATCCGCAGCGCCTCCTCGCAGGCGAAGATCAACTCGATGGCGCGCACGATGATGCCGCGGAAGGGGTTGAGCACCGGCGGCGTCAGGCCGCACTCGGCGGCCACCCGCCGCGCCGTCTCCGGCAGCTTGTCGGCGTTCAGGTTGAAGCGCGCCAGCGGGCCCACCAGGTAGGAGCCGCCCCGGCGCAGTTGCGACTGGAGCGCGTTGGAGTGCCGCACGTGCTGCTCGACGCAGTGATCCTCGTAATCGGAAACGTCAATGTCGAGCCCCTTGTTGGAGACCAGCCGCCCCTCGTTGAACGGGTACTCGCCGGGGTGCCGGAGCGCGACGAACTCGTAGTCCTGCTCGAACTCCGGGAACGGGAACCCGGCCACCAGCCGCGCCGTCGCGACCGAAGCCTCCAAGGCCCAGTTCAGATCGTCCACCAGCGCGCGCACCTCGCTCCGGGTCGGGACCCGGTAGAACCCGCCCACGCAGGCCGAGATGGGGTGGATCTCCCGCCCGCCGAGCACGGTGACCAGATGGTTGCCGATCTTCTTCAGCCGCAGCGCCTGCTCGACGGCCGCGCGGTGGTCGCCCGCCATCTCGATGACGTCCTGGTAGCCCAGGAAATCCGGCGCGTGCAGCATGTAGACGTGCAGGGCGTGGCTCTCGATCCACTCCCCGCAGTAGAACAGCCGCCGCAGCGCGCGGACGGAGGGATCGATGCTCACGCCCAGGGCCCGCTCGACGGCGTGCACGGCGCTCATCTGGTAGGCGATCGGACAGATGCCGCAGATGCGCGCCGTGATGTCGGGCGCTTCGAAACAGTGCCGCCCGCGGAGAAAGGCCTCGAACAGTCGCGGCGGCTCGAAGATCTTTAGCTTCACGTCCTCGACGCGATCACCGCGGAGTCTGACCTGGATAGCCCCCTCGCCCTCCACCCGGGCCAGGTAGTCAACCTTGATCGTCTTGCTGGTCATGCGCGAAGCCTCCTCGCAACCGGCCACCGGGGCCGGACCTGCCCGGCCTTTACCCCGCCACTTCCAGACCCAGCTCCGCCTTCACCACCGGGTCGTCCACCGAGCGCTTGAGCGTGAAGCCGAACCCCTCCACCACCCGCTGCATGACGACGTTGTCCGGCAGGATGTCGCCGGTGATGCGGCTGAGCTTCTCGTCCCGCGCCACCTCGAGCAGCCGGCGCATCAGCTCGGTGCCCAGGCCGCGGCCCTGGAACTCGTCGCTGACCACCAGGGCGAACTCGGCCTCGTTGGTGCCGTGGGTCTTCTTCAACCGGGCCACCCCAATCACGCGCGGTTCGCCAGTCTGCGGGTCCTTGGCCCCGGCGACTAGCGCCATCTCGCGGTCGTAATCGATGAAGCAGATCCGCGTCAGCCGCTCGTGCGCGACGCGCTGGCTCAACTTCAGCAGGTGCAGGTATCGCTGGTAGACCGAACGCTCCGAAAGCGTCTCGTGGAATCTCGCCACCAGCGGCTCGTCTTCCGGGCGGATCGGCCGGATCAGGACCTGCACGCCGTCCTTGGTCGTCCACTCGCCGACGTACTTGGTCGGGTACGGCCGGATGGCGAGCTTCGGCAACTGATCCAGAGTCACCTCGGGGCCGTGTAGGACAACGCGGGCATCCAGCGCGATCAGCCCGTCCGAAGACGCCAGCAGCGGGTTGATGTCGATCTCCTTGATCCAGCGCTGCTCGACCACGAGCTGGCTGAAGCGGACCAGCAACTGCTCCAGCGCCGCCAGGTCTACCGGCTTGCGCCCGCGCACGCCCTTGAGCGCCGTGTAGATGGTGGTCTGCTCCATCATGCGGCGGGCCAGCGTCGTCGTCAGCGGCGGAAGCGCCAGCGCCCGGTCCTTGAAGACCTCCACCAACTGGCCGCCCATGCCAAACAAAAGCACGGGGCCGAACTGCGCGTCGATGCTCGAGCCGATGATGAGTTCGTAGCCTTCGAGCTTGACCATGGGCTGGACCGTCACGCCCTGGAAGTGCTCCTCACCGGCCTTCTCCCGCACCGACGTCCGGATGGCGCTGAAGGCCGCGCGCACGGCCTCCTCGTTGCGCAGGTTCAACTGCACCCCGCCCACGTCGGTCTTGTGCGTGATCGTCACCGAGTACAGCTTCAGCACCACTGGAAAGCCGATCTTCCGGGCCAGCTCGACGGCCTGCTCGACGCTGGTGGCGATGTGCGTCTCCACGGTCGGGATGCCGTACCTCACCAGCAGTTGCTTGGATTCGAACTCGGTCAGGATGGTGCGGCCGGACTGGCGCACCGCGCGGATGATTTCCTCGGCCGCGGCGCGGTCCCCGGCGGCCTCCTCGGAGAGCGGCGCGACCGGCGTTTCATAAAGGCCCTTGAGGTCGTAGCTGAAACGCCACATGTAGACGAAGGCGCGCGCGGCCGTGTCCGGGTAGGAGAAGGTCGGGATGCCGGCGCGATTGAGGATCTGCTCGCCCGCCGCCACTTCGGTGCCGCCCATCCAGCTCGCCAGTACCGGCTTGCCCTCGATATGGGCGTAAGGCTTCAGTTGCTCGGCGGTTCGGGTCGGATCGGTCATCGACTGCGGCGTGAGGACCACGAGTATGCCGTCGGCGTTCGGGTCGCGGGAGACGATCTCCAGCGCCCGGGCGTAACGCTCCGGCTGCGCGTCGCCCAGGATGTCCATGGGATTGTTGCGGCTCCAGGCCGCCGGGAGGAACTGGTTGAGCTCCTCCATGGTCTGCGGGGAGATATCCGCGACCTCGGCGCCGCTGGTGACCAGCGCGTCGGTGGCGAGCACGGCGGGGCCGCCGGCGTTGGTAACGATGGCCAGGCGCGGACCGGCCGGGCGCGGCTGCTTGGCCAGCACCTCCGCCATGTAGAACAAGTCCGAGATGTTGTTCACCCTCAGCACGCCGCTGCGGCGAAACGCCGCCTCCAGCACCTCGTCGCTGCCCGTCAGCGAGCCGGTGTGCGAGGCCGCGGCTCTGGCCGCCGCCGCCGTCCGGCCCGGCTTGATCACGATGATCGGCTTGGACAGCGCCACCTCGCGCGCCGCCGACAGAAAGGCCCGCGCGTCGCCGATGGTCTCCATGTAAAGCAGGATGCTGCGCGTGCGCGGGTCGTTGCCCAGGTAGTCGATCAGGTCGCCCCAGCCGACGTCGGCCATCGACCCGATCGAGACGAACGCCGAGAAGCCCACCTGCTCGCGGAAGCTCCAGTCCAGCACCGCCGTGCACAGCGCGCCGCTCTGGCTGATGAAGCCGACCGTGCCCGCCAGCGCGATGCCGCGCGCGAACGTGGCGTTCAGCCCCGAAAGCGGGCTCATCAGGCCCAGGCAGTTCGGCCCGATGATGCGCATCTTGCCCTTACGGGCCTCCTCGACCACCTGGTTCTCCAGCGCGGCGCCCTCCGGCCCCAGCTCCTTGAAGCCGGCCGAGATCACGATGGCGGCCTTCACGTCCGCCGCGACGCACTCGCGAACAATGCCCGGCACCGTCTTGGCCGGCGTGCAGATCACTACCAGATCGACGTGCTCGGGCACCGAGCCGACATCCGGGTAGGCCCGGATGCCGAGCACGCTCGGGCGCTTCGGATTCACCGGGTAAACGGTTCCGCCGAACGGCGTGCTGATCAGGTTCCACAACACGGTGCGCCCGACGCTGCCGGGATTCTCGGTCGCGCCGATCAGCGCCACCGATTCCGGTTCAAAGAAAACGTCCAGCGGGTGCTCGCGCGGATGCAGAATGTCCGTCACGGAGTCGCCACCGGGGGTCTTCAGTTTCTTCATGATTAATGTGTCCTCAGCAAAAAGCCATAACCGGAGCTCCTCGGCGGGCCCCCGCCCGGCAACGCCCGCTCTGCCGGGTTCAACTTGGCACTCACGCTCTCTCAGCCTCCTCGCTGGCCTGGCGGAACTGCCAGGCCCAGGCGTTGAAGCTCCGGAAGGCGCGCGCAATCTCCTCGTCGGTCTGGCCCAGGTCGCGCAGTTGCTTTACCCAGGCCGCCGTGTTGGCGCTCTCCATCGGGCCGTAGCAGCCGAAACAGCCGCGCCCGAAACGGGGGCACAGGGCGCCGCATCCGGTCTGCGTCACCGGCCCCAGGCACGGCACGCCGCGCGCAACCGGGATGCAGACCGTGCCGCTGCGCTTGCACTCCAGGCACACGCTGTACGCCGGGATGTTGGGCTTGCGTCCGACCACCGTCGCGCTCACCAGCTCGATCAGGTGCTGCTTGTTAATCGGGCAGCCGCGCAGCTCGAGGTCCACCGGAACGTGCTCGGCGATCGGCGTGGACATCTTCAGCGTCTGGATGTAGTCCGGGTGGGCGTACACCGCGCGGACGTAGTCGGCCACGTCATTCCAGTTCCGCAGCGCCTGGATGCCGCCGGCCGTGGCGCACGCGCCGATTGTCACCAAAACGCCGGACTGCCGGCGGACCTGCTGGATCCGCTCGGCGTCGTGGTGGGTGGTGATCGAGCCCTCCACCAGGGCGATATCGTAAGGGCCCTTGAGCATCCGGCGCGACGCCTCGGGGAAGTATGCGATGTCCACCACTCCGGCCACCGCCAGCAGATCGTCCTCGCAATCCAGCAGACTCAACTGGCAGCCGTCGCAGGAAGCGAACTTGAAGACGGCAAGGCGCGGTTTCTTCTCAGAGCTCATATTTCTCCAACCAGGGCCGCATCTGCTCGTAGGTGAAAATCGGGCCGTCCTTGCACACGAAATACGGGCCCATCTGGCAATGCCCGCAGAAGCCGATGGCGCACTTCATGTTGCGCTCCATCGACAGATACACCTGGTCGGCCGGCAGGCCGCGGCGATTGAACTCGCGGATCACGTAGCGCATCATGATCTCGGGACCGCAGATCATGGCCGTGGTGGCGCTCGCCTGCAGCCGCACGTGACTGAACAACGTCGTCACCACGCCGACGTGGCCGCGCCAGCTCACGCCCCCGTAGTCCACCGTCGTCAGCACCTCGGTGTCACGCACACGACCCCATTCGGCCAGTTGCTTGCGGTAGAGCATGTCGCGCGGGCTGCGCGCCCCGTACAGGACCATCACCCGCAGGTAATCGTCGCGGTGGCGCAGCAGCTCGTAAATGGCCGGCCGCAGCGGCGCCAGGCCGATGCCCCCGGCCACGATGAGCACGTCCCGGCCGCGCGCGGCCTCCAGCGGCCAGCCCGTTCCAAACGGCCCGCGCACCCCGACCGACTGCCCCGGCTTCAGGTTCACCAGCCCGTTGGTCGCGTTGCCCACCGAGCGGACCGTGTAGAGCAGCCGTCCCGCCTCATTCGGGTCGCCGCTGATCGAGATCGGCAGCTCGCCCACGCCGAAGACGTACAGCATCGAGAACTGCCCCGGCGCGAAGGCGGGCAGCGGCTGTCCGTCGCATGGCTCCAGCGTCAGCGTAAAGGTGTCGTAAGTCTCCTTGCGCACGCTCGCCACGCGCGCCACCGCCATCGGCGGCGGCATGACCGGCGCCAGTTCCACCGCCGCCGCATTCATACCAGCTTCGCCCCTCCGTGCGGCGCGTACAGGTCCAGAAGCTGCACTCGCGTCGCCTGCAAACGCCCCGCCACGATCTTCAGCAGCTTCAGCATGAGCTGATAGCCGAACGCCGGGTCCTGCTCGCAGACCTGCCGGAGGCGCGCCCCGTCCAGAGCCAGCGCCCGGACCGGCTCGAGCGTTCGGGCCTGAAAGTGCTTTCCGCCCTCCACCAGGAGCGACGACCAGCCCAACTGGTCGCCCTCCCCGAGCGTCTGCACGCGGACTATGCGGCCCGGTCCGGAGGCTTCCAGCGCGACCTTGCCCGAGAGGATCAGGTAAAAAAGCCCGGACTGGTCGCCCTGCCGGAAAATGACCTGATCCCTCCCGAACTGAACCTCCAGAGCCACCTCCGCCAGTTTCTGAATGTGGCTCTCCTTCAGGCCCTCCGCGAAGGGATGGGCTCGCACTACATCGGCCAGGGTATGTGGTTGCATGGGCTACTCCTTCCCCGCAGCGGCCGGCTCGGCGCCGCGGATCGCTGCGACCTCCTCGGTGATGTCAATCTGGCCCGGGCACCAGGTGATGCAGCGCCCGCATCCCACGCACCCCAGCGCGCCGAACTGGTCAATCCAGTAGGCCAGCTTGTGCGTGAGCCACTGGCGATAGCGCGCTTTGACCGACAGGCGCACGCTGCCGCCGTGGATGTACGAGAAATTCTCGGTGAAACAGGAATCCCACTTGCGCCGCCGCTGGGCGTCGCGGCCGGCCACGCTGCTGCCATCCTCGACCGTGGTGCAGAAGCAGGTGGGGCACACTAGAGTGCAGTTGGCGCAACTCAGGCAGCGGGCCGCGACCTTGTCCCAGCGCGGGTGGTCGAAGCTCTCGTAGAGGGCCTCCTTGAGTCCCGCCGTGTCCAGGGTGTGCTGGATGCCAGCGGCCGCCTGCGCCACCGCCGCCTCGGCCGCCCCAACCTCCTCGGCCGAGGCCGGGCGGTGCTCGAGCGCGGCCAGCAGCTCGGCGCCCGCCTGCGTGCCCGCCTCCCCGACCAGGATGTGGCGCTCCGGCCCGGTGAGTTCCGTGAGCGCAATGTCGAAGCCTTTCTCAACCTTGGGACCCGTTCCCATCGACGTGCAGAAGCAGGTGCCCCCGGCCTGCGTGCAGCTGACGGCGATGATCAGCGCCCCTTGCCGCCGCCCGCGGTAGTCGGCATCCAGGTAGCGGTCACCGAGGAGTATGCGGTCCTG
>JBEKLW010000070.1:0-8800 GCA_050008815.1 Bryobacteraceae bacterium | reverse complement strand
TGGCCCATCTTGCGGATGGTCTCGGAGGGGAATTCGCCGCTTTCATCAAAGTGGGCTGCCACGGGCGCGATTTCGTTCCGGGCGAACTCACGTGCGGCCTGGCGGATCATCTCGTGCTCGGGGAGAAGCGTGAGGCAGGGACCGGACGGGTTCAGCTCGCCAGCAGACATGTCCTCCTCCCACACCATTGAATAGAATGTGCGGGGATTATAGCGCAGCGAGCGCAATTGGCCTCGCAGGCCGAGCACAGCGGCCGGGCTTTTGACCTCGCCCCGGAGGGCGGGTACAATCGCCCTGGACCCGAGAAGGAGGTGGGATGGAAGAGGAGATCTCGCCCGAGCTGTTTGCCCATCTTGTGGACTTGGCCGCCCTCGAGCTCCCGGCCGAGGATGTTGCAATACAGGCACTCGCGCTGGCCGGCGTAGTGCGACGCGGCGGAGTCGAGCTCCGTGGCAACCAGGGGCGGGAGGAACGGGAAGGCGTAGATCTGGCCGTGCGGGTGCGGCATGGTGACGCCGATGGCGACCCCGGTGTTTTCGAACACGTAGACGTACTCAATGCGGGGAAGCGCGGCCAGCTCCTGGGTGCGCCGGGTCCAGAGGCCGATGATTTTGCGCCAGTGCTCGGCGGAAAGCTCGGAGGGCCGCAGGTTGTGGTCGGGATGATAGAGGACGACGTCGCAGGCGCCCAGGGCGCCGGTGGTCTGGTAGAGGTCCCCGGCGGGGTCGTGCGGTTCGTAGGTCCCGCCGGTGAGCGCGAAGGCGGGAAAATCGTTCGGATAGAGGAGGACGTCGTAGCCCTCGGGGACCCGGCCCCACTTGGGGCAGAAGGGGCACCAGTCGGCCGGCAGTTGGGGGCGGTCCTGGCGTTCGGTAGCCACGGCCACCCACTGCCTGTAAAGAGGATGCCAGCGGAGCTCGTTCATAAGTGAGAAAACAGCTTCCAGCTTCCAGCTATCAGCTTACTGAAAACCGGCTGGTCGGGTCAGCGAGAAGATAGCGTCCAGCTACCAGCTTTCAGATCTCGGCTAGGCCAAGCCGGCGCGCTTCCAAAGCTCATCGACGCGGCGGACGACCTCGTCGCTCATGCGAATGACATCCGGCCAGGGGCGCGCAAAACCCTCTTGCGGCCACTTGCGCGTGGCGTCGATGCCCATCTTGGAACCGTAGTTGGGCAGGCGGCTGGAGTGGTCGAGCGAGTCCACCGGGCCGAGGACGAACTCGATGTCGCGCTGGGGGTCGATGTGGTTGAGGGCCTTCCAAGCGACCTCGCGCGCGTCCTGAACGTTCACGTCCTCATCCACGACAACGATGCACTTGGTGAACATGGCTTGCCCCATGCCCCAGAGGGCGTGCATCACCTTGCGCGCGTGGCCGGGGTAGGACTTGCGGATTGACACCAGCATGAGGTTATGGAAGACGCCCTCGGCCGGCATCGAGATATCGCGGATCTCCGGCAGTTGCAGCCGCAGGAGCGGCAAAAAGATGCGCTCGATCGCGTGGCCCATGAAGTAGTCTTCCATGGGCGGCGGGCCGACTATGGTGGCGGCGTAGATGGGCGCCTGGCGCTGGGTGATGCAGGTGAGGTGGAAGACCGGGTAGTCGTCCTCGAGCGAGTAGAAGCCGGTGTGGTCGCCGAAGGGGCCTTCGCGGCGCAGCTCGCCCAGCTCGACGTAGCCCTCCAGCACGATCTCGGCCTGGGCGGGCACCTCCAGGTCGCAGGTCTCGCATTTCACCATCTCGACCGCCTCGCCGCGCAGGAAGCCGGCGAGCAGCATTTCGTCGAGATCGGGAGGCAGCGGCAGAACGGCGGAGAAGATGGTGGCGGGGTCGGCGCCGATGGCGACGGCGACATGCATTCTGGTGCTCTCGCCGCGGGCGGCCAGACGGCGGTAGTGCTCGGCGCCCTGCTTGTGGGTCTGCCAGTGCATGCCGGCGGTGCGCTCGTCGTAGACCTGCATGCGGTACATGCCGCAGTTGCGCTTGCCGGTGTCGGGGTTCTTGGAGAAGACTAGCGGGAGCGTGATGAAGCGCCCGCCGTCCTGCGGCCAGCAGTGCAGGATGGGGTAGTCGAGCAGGGAGAAGCCCTGGCGCAGCACCACTTCCTTGCAGGGGCCGCCGCTGACCGTCTTGGGGAAGAAGGAGCCTAGCTCGGCCAGCTTGGGCAGCATTTTGAGCTTGCCGATGAGGCCCTCGGGCCGTTGCATTTCCAGGATGCCGGAGACCCGCGCGGCGATGTCTTCGATGGAGTCGACCTCGAGCGCGAGCGCCATGCGGCGGAGGCTGGCGAAGGCGTTCATGAGGACGGGGACCTTCGAACCTGTGGGCCGCTCGAAGAGCAGCGCCGGGCCGCCGCGCTTGACCGAGCGGTCGGCGAACTCGGTGATTTCGAGCACGGGATCGACTTCGAAGGGGATGCGGGCGAGCTCGCCCGCCTGGTCGAGCGCGGAGATGAAGTCTCGCAGGTCGGTGTATGGCATGGCTGTGCGCCGTCGGCTTCTATTATCATTGAATCTCTGCGGGGTATGCGGCGCGCGCGCCGCAGTCACGCCAGGGGAGATGAGATGACAAATCGGACTGCTCTTGTTACGGGCGCCAGCCGCGGGATCGGCCGCACGATCGCGCTGACGCTGGCGCAGGCGGGGGCCAAGATCGTCGTTGCGTCGAACGAGCCGGAGAACAACGACAAGGTGGTCGGCGAGATCCGCGACGCGGGCGGGCAGGCGTGCGCGGTGTTTCTCGACGTGACCTCGCCGGAGTCGATCAAAGCGGCGTTCGCGGAGGCGCAGAAGCAGTTCGGCCGGATCGACGTCCTCATCAACAATGCCGGCATCACCAAGGACGGCCTGGCCATTCGCATGAAAAAGGACGACTGGGACCTGGTGATCTCGATCAACCTCACGGGGGCGTTCCTGTGCGCCCAGCAAGCGCTGCTTGGGATGATGAAGGAGCGCTGGGGGCGGATCATCAACATCGCCTCGGTGGTGGGACAATCCGGGAACCCGGGGCAAGCCAATTACGTGTCGTCGAAGGCGGGCATCATCGGGCTGACCAAGGCGCTGGCGCAGGAAGTCGGCAGCCGGAACATCACGGTGAACGCGGTGGCTCCGGGCTTCATCGAGACCGACATGACGGCCAAGCTGCCCCAGGAAGTCAAAGACGCCTATGTCGCGCGGATCGCGCTGCGGCGCGCGGGCACGCCCGCGGACGTGGCCGGGGCGGTCCGGTTCCTGGCCAGCGACGATGCGGCGTACATCACCGGGCACGTGATCAACGTGAACGGTGGGATGTACATGTAGCCGTCAGCTACTAGCTTCCAGCTTCCAGCTTTCAGCTACCAGCTATCAGCTTTCAGCCGCCAGCGCAGAAGTCGCTCGCCGCGCTGCTGCCGAGAGATATAATGCCCCGGGACGGGGATCGGTTGTGAGTGATGAAACGCGCCGTGCGTTCGGCGGCAATCTGATCGGCGCGGCGGCGTGGACGGCAATCTCGACTATGGGGCGCAAGGACTGGGAACCGGCCTACCTCCGGCTGGAGCGTTCTGGCGAGCTGGCCGAGCGCGCGCGGGCGCTGTACTCGATCTACCGGACCTGCCGGCTCTGCCCGCGCCGGTGCGGTGTCAACCGGCTCAAAGGCGAGAAGGGCGTCTGCCAGGGCACCTCGCGCGTGAAGGTCAACTCGGCGCACCCGCACTTCGGCGAGGAGCCGCCGCTGGTGGGCCGGCACGGCTCCGGGACCATCTTCTTCAGCAACTGCAACCTGCGCTGCATCTTCTGCCAGAACTGGGAGATCGCGCACCGCGGAGACGGGGAATACATCAGCGACCTTGAGCTGGGCCGGATGATGTACGAGGTCGAGCGGCGCGGGTGCCACAACATTAATCTAGTTACGCCCACGCATTGCGTCCCCAACATCGTCCAGGCGCTCAGGAGCGCGATCCGGCTGGGGCTGCGCGCACCGCTGGTTTACAACTGCGGCGGCTACGAGCCGTTGGAGATTGTCAAGCTGCTGGACGGCATCGTGGACATCTACCTGCCGGACTTCAAGTACACCGACGGGGCGATGGCGGCGAAGTACTCCTCGGGCGCGCAGGATTATCCGGAGGTGGCGGCGGCCGCGATCGAGGAGATGCACCGGCAGGTGGGCGAGCTGGTGACCGACGAACAGGGGATCGCGCTGCGCGGGCTGATGATTCGCCACCTGGTGCTGCCGGAGAACATTGCCGGGACCGACAAGTTCGTTCAGTGGGTGGCGCGGAAGCTGACGCCCACAACGTACGTCAACATCATGGCGCAGTATCACCCGGCGCACCGCGCCTACGAGCACCCGCAGATTGCGAGGCGGATCACGCCGGAGGAATACCGGCAGGCGATCGGCTGGGCGCGCGAGGCGGGGCTGACCAACGTCGGCCGCGACTGAACAGCTAGGGCGGAGCGTACTATCATTCCACTTATGGCCGAGGATTCGCGGTTCAAGATTGGGCTGATCCAGATGGCCTGCGCAACGGACCCGAACGAGAACCTCGCCAAGGCCGAGTGGCGCATCCGCGAGGCCGCCGCGCGCGGGGCCGGGATCGTCTGCCTCCAGGAGCTGTTCCGCACGCAGTATTTCTGCCGCGAAGAGAACGCCGCGCTGTTTGCGCTGGCCGAGCCGGTGCCAGGGCCGACGACGGAGTGCCTGGGGCGGTTGGCCCGCGAGCTGGGAATTGTGGTAATCGCCTCGCTGTTCGAGCGGCGCGCGCCGGGGCTGTATCACAACACGGCGGCCGTGATCGGCCCGGACGGCGCCATCGCCGGCCTCTACCGCAAGACGCACATCCCGGACGATCCCCTCTACTACGAGAAGTTCTACTTCACGCCGGGCGATCTGGGGTATCCGTGCTTTGAGACGCGGTTCGGCAAGATCGCGGTGCTCATCTGCTGGGACCAGTGGTACCCGGAGGCGGCGCGGCTGGCCGCGCTCCAGGGCGCGCTGGTCCTCTTCTATCCCACGGCCATCGGCTGGCACCCGTCGGAGAAGGAACAGCACGGCGCGGCCCAGCTCGACGCCTGGCGAACCGTGCAGCGGGCGCACGCCATCGCCAACGGCGTCTACGTGGCGGCGGTGAACCGGGTCGGGTTCGAAGGCCCGGCCGAGCGCGGCATCGAGTTCTGGGGCTCGTCGTTCGTAGCCGATCCGTTTGGTCAAATCGTGGCCCAGGCCTCTAGCGACAAAGAAGAGATACTCCTGGCCGAGTGCGACACGCGGCGGGTGGACGAAGTGCGCCGGAACTGGCCGTTCCTCCGCGACCGGCGCATCGACACCTACTCGGGACTGCTGGAGCGCTGGCTGGGATAGTAGAGGTAGCGCGAATGGCGAAAGAAACCAAGACCGAAACCACCCGGCGGGCACTCGCCGAGCGCAAGGCACGCCTGCAAGTGCGCCGGTCCGCCGCCTCCAAGCGCGCCCGGCTCGAGGCCCTACTGAGGACTAGGATCTGGCCGGCCATTCCCGGCGAGATTCTCGGGAGCACGATCACCCGCGACGAGGAAGCGAGAATCCTGGGCTACGGCCCCGGCGGCTGTTGATCTGGGAGGCCTGCCGTGATCCTGGATTCATCAGCCATTGTCGCCGTGCTCCTGGCGGAGCCTGGATTCGAGCGCTTGCTGGACCGCATCGCGAGCGCGGAGGCGGCCGGAGTCGGCGCCCCGACGCTGGTCGAAGCGGCGATCGTGGTTTCCAGCCGCCTGGGTAAAGATGCCCGGCCGATGCTGAACGAATTCCTTCGGGAGGCGGAGATCGAAGTGATTCCGTTTCTCGGCGACCACTTCGACGCGGCGCTGGACGCATTCCTGCGCTACGGCAAAGGCAGGCATCCCGCAGGGTTGAACTTCGGCGACTGCCTCGCCTACGCGGCTGCAAGCCTGGCCGGCCTCCCGCTCCTGTACGCGGGGAACGATTTCACCGCCACCGACATCACCCCGGCTTAGTAAGCCCTCCCGGAAGCACGCCCACATACTCTCAAGCTGGCGCCCCTGGTGGCCTGACGCCCGGCGCAGGTCAACGACGGAATCCCGCTTGGCAGGTTCTCAGGGTCGCGGTGCGGCTGCGGGCGACGCGGGGGCGCCGAGGGCGGCGCGCTCGGCCGTGGTCCAGCCGCAGACGGCCTGGCGCTGGGAATCGGAGAGCTTCGAGCCGCTATGCAGCGGCGTGTAGTACCAGGGGGGCATGTCGCCGCCCCGCACCTCTTCACAGATCGTTTGGAGCTTCTGAGCGGCGCGCTGAGAATTGTAGCTGGCCCAATCGGAGAAGCTCAGCTCGCGGCGGCCGCTGACGACGTCGTCGGAGAGCAGCCAGGAAACAGGCGCCACCTTGCTGTACCACGGCCAGATGGTCTGGCTGGAATGGCAGTTGTTGCAGGAGTGCAGGAGAATGCCGCCGACCTGGGGCGTGAGCGCTCTGGCGCGGACTGCGCGGGTCTTGGTCTCGTCCACCGGCAGGTTGGTTCTTGGAAACACCGACTGGGGAACGAACTGAACGGCGACGAGCAGAATGACCAGAACCAGAACGATCTTCTTGACCACTTGCTACCCCTCCTTCGGTTGGAGCAGCACTTTGAGGACACCCTTCTCGGCGGCGCGCTCGAAGGCGCGCGGCGCTTGAGCGAGCGGGAAACGGTCCGAGATCATTCCGGCGACGCGGACGGCGCCACGGTAGAGCAACTCCAGCGCCGGCTCGAAGCGGCCGCAGCGCGAGCCGATGAGGGTGATCTCGTTGACGACGGCGGCGGCGGTGTCGAGCGCGACGGAGCCGTGCACGGTGGACTTCATGATCACCGTGCCGCGCGGTCGCGTCATGCCAACCGCTTGCCGGAGGCCCTCGGGTGAGCCGGTGGCTTCGACCACCCAGTCATAGGCTGCCGCCGGCAGGGCGCCGGCGGCCACCTCGACTTCCGCGCCGGCGGCGCGCGCCAGGCGCAGTTTCTCCGGGTGGCGGCCGAAGAGGCGCACGGCGGCTCCGTGCGCGCACAGCACCTGGGCAACCAGCAGGCCGAGCTTGCCATCACCCAGCACGGCCACCTGGCCGCCGCGCGGGATCACGACCTGGTCGAGGATCTCGCAGGCCGCGGCTAGCGGCTCAGTGAAAACCGCCTGCTCGTCGGCGAGGCCGTCTGGCACGGCGTGCAGGTTGCGCTCGGGCAGTGTGAAGAACTCGCTGAAGCAGCCGGGGTGGTTCAGGATGCCGAGGACGGAGCGGCTCGGGCAGTGCCGGCCCAGCCCGCGGCGGCACCACTCGCAGGCGCCGCAGGCGAGGTTGATCTCGCCGACGACGCGCCGGCCGGCGAGCGCCGCTTCATCGGCCTCGACGACTTCGCCCACGAACTCGTGCCCCGGCGTGCCGGAGAACCCGTAGTAGCCGCGCTGAAGCTCGAGGTCGGTGTTGCAGATGCCGGCCGAGAGCAGCCGGATGAGCGCGAAGCCGGGCGGCCGGGCCGGCCGGGGCGCATCGCTCACACTGATGCGGCCGTTCTCGAGATGGAGGGCAATCATGCCCGCGCGGCCGCGCGTTTCCGAATGCCGCTCCAGTACCACCACTTGCGCTGGTGCGGCGGGAGGTCGGGGTTGCGCGCGTGCTCGATGGCGGCGCGAAAGCCGTCTTCGCAGCAAGGGTCCATGCGCTGGCCCCGAACCCGGCAGAACTCCTGGTACAGCTCGTGCGCATCGCGGCGCGCCAGTTGGGCCACGGTTGTGACTCCCAGGAGACGGAGGTGGTTCTCGGCGGCAGGCCCGACGCCAGCCAGATCGCGGAGTTTCCTCATGGAGTCTAAGTATACCGGGCGCGGCCGTCGAGACGAGTCGCGACTCGGCAGCCACAAGTGGCTGCGCCGCGACGGCAACCTGAACCAGCCGCCGGAACCTCCGTCAGGCACAGTGCAGGTACAATCAAGGGTTCATGCTTGCCGAACTGGTGTGTTTCGAGCCGAAGTGCCGGGCGCGGTATGCGATCACCGACGTCGTCTACAACTGCCCGCGCTGCGGGGGGTTGATCGAGGCCGGCTACTCGGGCTGGGGCGGGAATGCGGCCGAGCTCAAGAAGCTGTGGCGCGAGCGGCGGGTCTCGAACGCGAAGCTCGACCAAAGCGGCGTGTGGCGCTACCGCGAGTTCATCCCCTTCCTGGATTCCTACGAGCACGTGGTCACGCTGCGCGAAGGGAACACGCCGCTGCTCGATGCCCCGCGCGCGGCGGCCTGGGGCGGACTGGAGAGGCTGGCGTTCAAGCACCAGGGCTTCAACCCGACCGGGTCGTTCAAGGACAACGGGATGACCTGCGGCACCGCGCAAGCGCTGCGGCTGGGGATGAAGCGCGTGGCGTGCGTCTCGACGGGGAATACCTCGGCCTCCATGGCGGCTTACGCCAGCGCGGCCGGCTTGCAGCCGATCATCTTCATCCCGCACGGCAACATCTCCTACGGCAAGCTGGCCCAGGCGCTAGAGTACGGCGCCAAGACGCTCGAAGTGGAGGCCAACTTCGACGAGATCCTGGCGCTGGTGCGCGCGCTGGCCGAGCGGCTGGGCATCTACCTGCTGAACTCGATCAACCCGTTCCGCATCGAGGGGCAGAAGACCATCATGGTGGAGCTGATGGACCAGCGCGACTGGCGCGCGCCGGACTGGATTGTGCTCCCGGGCGGCAACTTGGGCAACACCTCGGCGTTCGGCAAGGCCCTGCGGGAGATGAGGGAGCTGGGGCTGATCGAGAAGATGCCGCGGCTGGCCGTGATCCAGGCCGAGGGCGCGGCGCCGTTCTACGAGCTGGCGCG
>JBEKLW010000007.1:0-16723 GCA_050008815.1 Bryobacteraceae bacterium | reverse complement strand
GAGACCGCCGCCGCGGGGAAGTTCGAGGTGTTGTTGACGACGGGGATGCGCGCATACCCGTAGCCCGAGACTTCGACCAAGCCGGAGCCGTCGTCGTCGCTCGGCATGGTGGTAAACAGGGCTGCGTACCAGGTGCTGGGGACTGAGGGAGCGGTTGCTCCGAACCACATATCGAGGGTTTGGAGGGCGAAGGTGTTGCCTTTTCCGGTTGTGAGTGCCATTTGCGAATTTCCTTAGACCGAGTAGGGGATGTTCGTTGCGGAATCGCCGCCGCCTGGATTCACGTAGGCGGTTGCGATGGTGAGCGTGATCCGACCTGGAGATACCGCAGAGACAAGGTAGCCGACGGCGGGCGATCCCAGTGCAATAATCCTCCCAGCCATAGCCATATCGAACAGATCGCCGCTGACCCAGTCCACCTCGAAGGAACTGACGTTGACCACCCCCGACCAGGTGGGCTGAGGCGGGGGAGCCGGCGTCACTTCTGCAAACACGGAAAACGGCCCCACGCTGACGCTGTACCATCCGCTGGAGTAGTTCGCCGTAAAACCTGCCGGGTCCGCCGGGCCCAGGGACACAGTAGCGCCCGTCACGCCAAGCACCAAGAATAAGCCCAGGTCGTTTGTACAACTGCCCAAGCCGAGCAGGAGCCCCACGGAGTCCAGAGACAGGTACTTTCCGACCCAGGACGAATCGACGGCTAGGTCGGCCACACTCAAGATGCCGGTGGACGCGTCGTAGTAGCCCGTCCCGTTCCAATCAATCCCGCCTCCCCACGGAGGCGTAGGGGTACTCACAGGCGTGCCTGGCCCTGGCGCCGGCGCCACGACGACCTCGGCGCCCTCAACCATGAAGACTGTCGCGATGGCGCCGTCGGCTTGCGCGAATCTGGATTTGAACTTCAGATCCCCCTGGTCCACTTCCGCGCCAACGCCTTGATAGCTGGTGTCGATGAAGGCGTCCCAGAGATACCCCACGATCCGGGAATCGTCCGGATGATCGCCATCGAGCGGAGTGCAGGGCATCATCACCAGGGGCGGCACCAGCAGGCTCTTCTCTTCGCGGGTCTGAAGGTTATTGGCGCCGCCGCTGCCCTTCTGGTAGTGATAGTAAGCGAACGAGAAGCCGTGCTGCCCCCACCCGGCCCCAATCACCTCTTTGGCGTTCACGAGGGTGTTGGCGTTGGCGAAGGCGTTCCCGATTCCCAGCGTGTCCGGGCAGTGCAGCCCGGTGAGGATGAACCCCACCCCCTTGATGTCGGTGAGAGCTTGAGGAACGTAGAGACTGCCGCAAAACAGGAACAGGTTGAAGACGTAAATATCGCCCCAATGGTACGGAGACTTGCCGGCGAACATCGCCGAGTAGTTATTGGCGAAAACTCCCCATTCCCCCCAGCCGGCATTGAACTGAAAGGGCGTCATCCCGTCCACCTGGACGTTGATATAGAGGCTGCCGGGAATCAGACCGGTGCCGTACCAGATCGGCGGGGGATATACGGTCCCACCTCCGGTTGCGATTTGCAGCACGGTACGTGTGGCGTTGGCGCTGGTGGTGTCGAGGTCCTGCTGTGAGCTTGATTGGAGGATCGATCCGCCGCCGTAAGAGAGTCCCGAGCCACTGTACCAGGAGGCCAAACCGACGCTCCCGACCGCGATGCCGTTGCCCAGTGTGCCCAGGAGGCTCGCGGTCATCTGAAACTGATAACCGGTGAGCGTCGGAACAATCTGAACAGTGAATCCGAAGGCCGCCAGCGCCGCCGCCAAGATCTGGGCGCTCTCGTACTGCGTGGTCCCAGGCGCCAGATTGATCCAACCGGCTACCGGGGGAAATTTGTCCGTCGTCCAGCGGATTCCCTTTCCGTGGACAGAACAGATGGCGACGTTGGTCCCGTCCACATCGTAGCCGTCGACGGGATTACCACAGGGCATCCCGAAGGGAGCATTCACCCAGGCAATCGCGTTCACCCATCCGGTCTGGGTCCAGCCGCCCGCAGTCAGGGTGCTCGTGATTAGGTCCACCGCGACGCTGCAATCGCCGGGGCCCGTCTCGAAGGTGCCGCGGGCCTGATTGACTGCCTGATGGAGCAGATCCGTGAAGGCCATTCAGTACGCCACGTTGATCGCGGTTCCCGAGGGCGGGGCCGGCGATGTTCCCTTTAAGATCCACAGGGAGCCGAAGAAATCCTGATCGGTGTAGTTGATCCAGTCGTATCCGTCCCAGCTCTCTGCTGTGTCCATGTCGTACTTCTTGCTCCGGCACATGGCGTCATACACCTGGCCGCGGATCTTGACCCCCGAATCGGCCGTATCGCCCCAGGCCACGAATGCCGGGTACAGGATCGGGACTCCGTCCACCCAGACCGGCTTGGCGCTGTTGGCGAAGGTGAGCCCGTCGTCATCGTCCGCCCCAGAGGAAATCCGCAGAATCTGCGGGATGCCGATCTGATCGCGGCTCCCCGAAACCACCGTGCCGTTGTAGCAGCCGCACTGCGCCCAGCCGAGTTGCGAGCCGACGTTCAGGTTCACGCGCGGACACTCGCTGTAATCCCACAGGCTGGTGAACCCGCCCACCATATCGCCCATCGACCACCAAACCTCGGTGACCGGCGGGTTGCCGAAGCCGCAGCCGGAATCCATGAAGGGGATTCCGACGCAGCAGGAACTGCCGGCGATATTGTGGTTCACGCCTGGCCGCGAGATGAAGAACCCGGCCGGGTTGGCCGCAATCTGGTAGGTGCATCCCGCCTGATAGTCGAGCGTGTGGGCAAAACCCACTGCGGTGGATCCCAGGATGGCGCTCCGGAGTTGCACCTGGACCGGATTGCGCCCGAACATGCCAGCGAACCAAGAGATCTCGACCCAAACGAGGTAGCCCTGCGGGCTGGCCCCGCGCAGGCGCTGCCCATTGGTGATGTTGGCCTTCCAGGTCCAGTTGGCCGCTTTGAGCGCCGCGATGAGTTGATTCGCCAAGTCTGCCTGCGAGGCCGGCGAGAGCACGCGGTACACGTTCGGGCCACCGCTCACCGCGTACTGCGGGACCGGCGTCAGGGGATAGTTGGCCGGCATGGATCGCTTCCGCCGGGCGTGGGGGCTAACTGAATACTTTCGCTTGCGTGGCCCGAGCCAGCAACGCGGCCATGACTAAAAGCATCGAAAACATAAAACTCCTCTTTCCGCCCGTTTGCGCCGGGCGCGCGCGTTGGCGTCAGCGCAACTCTGAATAATTCTGGTTGATCCCGTCGACGTAGGCGATGGTGTCTTCGGCATGGGCACCGGTCACGACAGTGAGGCCGCGCGCCACGATCCACCACACGGTCGAGCCTTCGATCTTCGAGGCGCGCTGAACATTGGCGGGCCCAGCATTGTAACTCGCGAACATGAGCTCGCGGTGATCGGTGGCACCCGCCCAACGGTCCCACAGTTGGCGGTCGTACTTGATGCCCCCCTGGATGTTGCTCTCTGCGTCGAACGGATCCACCCTGAGGAGCTCGGCCGTCCGGGGCAGTAGCTGCATGACGCCGATCTCGCCCTCGGAGCCGAGAGCGGCCTGGTTCAGCCCGCTCTCCGCGATTCCCTGCGCTTTCCACCAGCGCCAGTCCTGCCAGGGAAGATAGAACTCTCCCCAGTGCTTGAACGCCAGATCGTAGCGCGGGTTCGCCTGGGCACCGCTAAGCCAGGGCAACGGCCACAGCAAGCAGACCAAGCAGAAGAGCGATAGCTTTCGGGTCATTTTTGAGAACCGTCGCGGTGTCGAAACCCCCCAGGAAACCGCGGTCTATCACCTCGTAGGAAATCAGCAGCAGGACGATGAAGATGACCTTACGGAGAATGGCTATACCCATTTCCATTACGTCTTACCCCCTGTTTCGGACGGCGGCGAAGCGGCGGTGTTCGGTTTGCCTCCGTCGCCCCTCATCGCTGCGAAGATTACCGCCGTGGCGCCGACGATCAACTCGTCAGACTTCGGCATACCCATCTTCCACATGCCCGCTCCGATGAAGATCAGCAGGACGCAAATGAGGATGTGGCCGCCGGGGGTATCGATGAGCTGGATGAAGTTTCGCATGTGGGCCCGCTCTTTCAGTTGCTCCCCGGCGTTTCCGGCGGCGAGAGATGCGATGGCGAGAGGTCGATGCGCTCGAACATCTGCCGCCACGCGAAGGCTTCACGCAGCGCCATATTGAGCGTCATCTGGAGATTGGATACGACCTCCACAGCAGGCAACAGGGCTTGCGCCAGGGTCTTCATGAGATCCGCGGCGTCTGTAGATGCTTCCGCGAGCGCCGCGTGAATGGCCCCTGTCAGAATGGCTGCCTCCTGGTCCTCCAGCACTACCCCGCGCGCCTGGGCGTCGGCCAGGGCGGTCGCAAGCGTGGCGGCCAGTTTCTGCTCGTCAATAACGTTCATGGCCGCCGCCCTCCCGTCACTTTCTTGACCATCTTCGCCGCCACCTTTTTTGTAGCCTTGGCGGCGGCCCGCGCCCGCTGGATGGTAGTCTTGATCTCCAAGGCGTTGACCGCTATCGTCGTGACCGCCGCCACTGTCACGAGGTTGATCTTGGCAGCGGCAGCGGTTGCCAGTAGGACCGTGATGGCAACGGCCCGCCGCATCACATGAGCTTGGCGGCGGTGACCGCGAGTTGGACCACCGTATTGAGCACCGATATGGCGGCGTCTGGCGCGTGGTTCTTTTGCAGAATCTCCGTGGCCAGATTCAACAGTACATTGCCAACGTTCTGCCCGGATTCGAGCGCCGTGATTGTGGGGAGGCCGTACTTTGTAGCGATGGCGTTGATCTCGGCCATGCTCCGGTTCGGTGCCAGGGTATTGATTTCCTGCACGATGGTGAGGGCGATAGGCAACAGAGTAGCGATCTGAGCCTCCAGTGCCTTCGCTTTGGGCGAGGTGAACCACCCCGCGATTCGCTGAAATAGGTCGTGTAGCCAATGCATGAGAGATCCTTTCGTCAGTTTGGGATTGTGCCCGTTTCCGCCGGGCGAAGCGGCTAACTTATGGGGTCGATGCTGAGGTAGCTCCACAACGGAGTATCCGCGTCCAGCCCCGTCCGCCGGGCGGTTTCCCGGATGTAGTTCTCGGTGTCGTTTCCATCCGACGCTGGCGCCCAGGCTGTGATAAGCTGGCGCAGGGTCCAGCCCCGCGCGATGTCGAGAGCGATCTCGTGATACAGGCCAGCGATCCCCTCGGGGAGGGACCCCGCCACCCAGAAGCCTCGCCTAATCACCGGCTGGGCGCGCCAGGGAGCCGCGCGCAGATCCCCCGGGTTATTGTTCCGGCTGGGAAGAGACCCAGCGACGAAGAAACCTTCCCCGGTGGCGATCGCCGACGCTAATCTGGAAATTACGTTATCCATTTACGCCACCTGCCACAGAACCGAGGCCACGCCCTCCGCCTCGAACTCGACACTTGGCGTCCACAACACCGTGAACGACGCCACGCCGTAGGCGTCCATCTGGCCGTCGGATGCTGTGACGTCCCAGGTAAGCACGGCTTTGTCGGGCAGCGTCGGCGTGGTGAAGATGTTGAAGGAGACCACCGAATCGGGCGACGTGGCCAGCGGGATGCTGAAGGTGCCAACCGTGGCGCCGTTCACCTTGACCCGCAGCGTCAGATCTGCGGTGATCGACTTCCGAAGCACCCCGGTCACCAGATAGACCGTGTTGCTTCTGCCGTTCAGGGTGCCGTAGACCGTCACGTGATCGGCGATGTCGTCCCCTACGGTGGTGTCCTTCAGCAGGATCGTCCGTTGGAATGGACCGATCTGGCCGCCGGCTTTCCTGATCGCCTGCTGCTGTAGCGAGACCTGCGAGACGGCAGCCTTGACCGCTCCGGAGAATATGCGCTCCCAGAAGATGATCCAGGTCCGGCTGAGCTTGCCCAATACGGACGGGTCGAAGGCCGCCGTACCTTCCCACATGGCGGTGTCGGTGGGAACCCGTGGGATGGTGGTCGGTTTTGGCGTGGCCATGGCGTAAACTGGGAAGCATGAGACTCAACCGGCGCGGCTTCTTTGGACTGGTCGCTGCGGCTCTTCTCGGGCCGAAGATCATGCCGCCGAGGGGGGCTCCTATCCGTTTCCTCCGCCGTTGGGACACGCGCGAAGGCTGGCGGTTGGTGGTGGATCTTCAGCGCTCTTTCAATCGCCGCAATTCAATGCTCGCCGAGACCATCTCCCTGTCTTCGCGCATCCTCTTTTAACTCGTCCCCTGCGTGCTCCTTAGATACGCATTGATGAGCGCCACCTTCTCGGTATCCGTGATGGTGAGCCGAAAGATGCGATCGCGCCAACACCCAAGCCGATCCACAATCATTCTCTGCGCGTACGGGCTGGTCGTCGGTCCCGTAGGATACGCGCCGGCGACCGTCGATAACCGGCCGTGGTGCTCGCTGCCGTAGGTGTGGCCCCGGTCGTTCGACCAGGCCAGTGTGGGAGCGAGCGCGGCGTTGCCCACTTCCATTTCAAACTCGATCTGGTGGCCGAAGGTCCGCAGATTCTCCGTGCACAGGTGCGGACATGTCCGAATCCTGGTGATCGGTGTATCCCCGTCGGTGTACGTCCCCAGGTCCTGCTGCCAGATCTCCCCGGTCTCAAAGTCGCCCACCAGGTGCGTCTCGAAGGCGAAGGCGTGGCAGATCTGTCTCTGCCGCCCTGAAGAGCCGTTATAAGCGCGCTCGTGCCAGATCGGCTGGCCGCACTGGTCCGAGGCGGTGGCATCCCACACCCAGGTGGCATTGCCAAGGAGGAAATTAATCACCCAAAAGTCGTGCCCGTCCTCGCTGTAGGCGTAGGCTTCCGCATCGGTGATGGTAGGATACTGCGCCCAGGCTTCCTCGACCGCATGGGTCGAGATCCGGCTCGGCTGATAACCGGAGGCGAAGATGGCCGAGCCGCGACCTCTCACGTCCTGCACAATCCAAGCTACCCCGTGGTGGATGGGGCAGGCGGACCAGGGCGCGGAGATGCCAATCTCCATAGTGCCCGAGGGGTCTTTCTCGAAGGCGAATCCGTTGAAGCCGTTGCCGGTGTTGCGCCACACCTCGCCGGTCAGTTCGCCGAAGAGGTATAGCTCCTCGTGATCCGCGACGATTGCCAGCAGCCGATCCGGTGCACCCGACTTGGCGAAGGATTGCAGTACATCCCACAAGGCCGTCGAGCCGTCCAGCGGATTGGAAATTTGCAGCGTGTTGGTGTCCGGCACCATGGCCACAAAGTAGCCATCGACGTAGGCGCCCATGCGCGCCAGCACGTAACTCCCATCAGAGGAGTACGTCGGCCGTTTCAGGTAGACCGGCCCACTGCCGCCAATATCGTAGTAGGTCGCATCGCCCGAGACGATCCACAACACCGTGCCGTTGGCGAACATGCGCACGGGCAGGTATCCGCCATTGTCCGCATCGAGGGTTCCGCGAACGGACTTCACCTGGCCGTTCGAGTTCATCTCGTATAGCGTCGTGGTCGGTCCATTGCCACCCGCCGCGAACAGCCGGCCATCGCCCGCCCATAGCCCGCGAACCGGAGCGACCGGCAGCGTGCCCCAACGCTTCAGCCCGGGTGTCCCGTAGAGCGCGAACTTATTCTTCGCCTGGCCGCTCTCCAGGACCTCCAGGTACATATTCAGGCAGCGCTGCGCGTCGGCATTGACCGAGAGCGAGGTATATGAGGGGCCAATGAAGCCGGGGAGAATCATAGGCTAGAGCATGTCTCCCGTCAACCGATTGAACGCTCCAGCGCGCGAGGAGCCGAACGGCATCACACCGGCGTCGCACTCCATCAACGGAGTCTGGTCATTCACCCGTTGAATCATCGCCAGGGATTCCGAGGCCAGGGCCACCACGTCCTGGCGCAGGGGCTTCTGCCATTCCGAGGAGAGCCGCACGGCCAGGTTGTAGGCCACCGCGTCGAGATACCCCGGCGGCATGTCGAAGGTCTGGGAGCCGGAGCTGAAACTCCCCGCCAGCGCTTGGAAGGTGAATAGCTCGAGCTGGTAGGCCAGCGTCGGCATGGGCCAGAGGTACAGCGTGCCCAATGGGTACGTTGGATCGTAGAAAAGCTGAATGGGAATGACGGATTGAACCGTTTGCAGCTTGATGGCCGCCCATCCCTGGGAGTTGAGAATCTGAAGCGGCTTGCGCAGCGGCTGCTGTGGATTGGACAGGATGATGAGGTTCGCCCGATCGATCCTCACCGGCCGAGCCGCCGTGAAGTCGCCCGAGGAAGGGCCAATCGTGTAGCTCTGCTTGCTGGGCGTCAGATCGTACTGCGCGATGAAGACGGTGAACAGGTTCAACTCGTCGGTGGCCCAGCCCTCGAGCATGGCGTTGAGCACCACCAGCGCGTCGATTATGTCGGAAGTGGAAGGCTGGAAGCCGCGGCGCAGCACGCCGATCATGCGGAAGGAGCGGCGCAGGAGGTCGTTGATGGTTATCTGCATGGTCGAATGTCTCGCTGGCGGTTGAATCGAGCCACGACAGCCTGACGGACCGGGCTCTCCTGGAATCGGACCGGACACCAGCCTCGGTGCCGGGCGTCTTGACCGCACTCGCAGCGCCGCGGCCCGAGCGTGCGCGCGATTTTCCTTGCCGTCATCTGAGCTATTCCGGCAATTCGAGCCGCCTGCCTGATGCTCCGCCCGGCCAGCAGAACAGTCTTCGCTGCCACCAACTTTTCATCGGCGAGATACATGCCGGGGAGGAGATACCTCCGTTTTTCATTGACTGTCCTCAGACAGATATTGCACAGCAGTCGCTGGTGCCCGCGCCGGTCCTTGCCCGCCTTCACCAGGCCGCCGTTCCCGCAGGATGGGCAGAGCGGCGCGTACTGATATTGGCTGGGCCGCTGCGCTACGGGGACGATCCATTCGCCATCGCGCATCAAAACGCGCGGAGCCTTTGGCCCATCTCTTAGCTCGACGAGCGGGTTGGAGATCATGCGGCGGCGTTCTTGCGAATACGCGCGAGTGCGGCCAGCTCGCGCAGGGTGAGAGCCTTCTCCAGCGGGGCCGCAGCTAGGGGCGGCCGTAGGGGTCCTCGCAGTAGCCGGGGTGCCGAGAAGGCCGCCAGGGCGGTCTGGTAGCGATCCATCCGGTGTGCCAGGTCGGCGGTCATGGAGCACCTCTACTGCTGCTGCTGAGGTGGCGGCCCCTGGGGCGCCGGTGGAAGTGGAGGCCGGGCCGGCGTTTCTGTGGCCACCGCCAAGTTGATGGCCCGAAGCTCCTGCTTGGCCCCGGCGGCGATTTGCGCCACCGTGGGATCGAGTGGCCGGTTGAATGCTGGCGCCAGGTCTACCGCCAGGTTGAAGATGAGCGCCTTGGCATAGCCCGGCGGAAAACTCAGCGTGTCCCCCAGCGCGAGCGTATCGATCAATTGCGCCCAGACGAGCAAGTAGACGGTGGAGTTGGCGTCGGTGGGAATTGGCCAGAAACTCAGCGAGGTCCACCCGCTGGCGTCGTAGGAATTGTCGTTGTAGAGAAGGGTAGGGAGAATGTCGGTCATGCTGGGGGAGAGGATCTTGCCCCAGGTGGCGGCGTCCACCACGGTGAGCGCCGTTCTTAGGGACGCGCGCAGGATGCTGGCGCTCTCGATGCGCACCGGTCGCGGGCTATTGAACTCCGCCAGCTTGCCCATTTTGTACGACTGCTTGGCCGGGGTCAGGGCGCTCGTGAACTCCGTGAGCGTGAAGACGTGCAGCCCCTGGACGTTCCAATTCTCCAGCAGGGTGTTGAGTATCGCAAGCGCGTAGGCGGAGTCCGCTGTCGAAGGCGTATAGCCGGGTCTCTGGACGCCGAGGAGGGTGAGGGCTTCGTTGATGAGATCGGAGGCTAGCATGGGGATTTCCTACTGCTGCGGAATAGGGGGCGCCGGCGCCGGACCGGGAGGCCCGGGTTGCATTGGCGGCCGGGCTTCCAGTTCCGCGGCCACGGCCGCATTGATGGCGCGCAACTCTTGCTTCGAGGCCGCGGCGATCTGCGCCACGGTCGGGGTTATGGGGCGCCCGAAGGCGTCGGCCAGGTCCACCGCCAAGTTGTACTCGATGGCCTTGAGATAGCCCGGCGGGAAGCTCACGGTATCGCCGATGGCAAAGCCATCGCCCAACTGGGCCCACACGAACAGGTCCGCGGTGCAATTGTTGTCGTTGGGGATGGGCAAAAAACTGAGCGACGTGCAGCCGCCGATGTCAAAGCTGTTGTCGTTGTAGAGCAGTTGGGGCAGGATGTCCGCTGCGCTGCGTGAAAGCAGGGAGGCCCACTCCCGCGCGCTGAGCAGCTTCAGAGGCGTGTAGACACCCCCGCGGATGATGTTGGCGCTCTCGATGCGCACGGGCCGCGCCGTCGGGAAGTCGCCCGCTGTCCCCATCGTGTATTTCTGCTGCGACGCCGTGAGTGCGTGCTGGTAATTCGCCAAGGTGAAGACGTGCAGCCCCTGGACGTTCCAGTTCTCCAGAAGGGTATTGAGCATGTGGAGCGCGTAGGTCTGGTCCGGAGCCGAGGGCGTCGACCCTGGTCTCATCACGCCTAGAATGGTCAACACGTCGTTGATGATGTCGGAGGCGAGCATGGGGTGGTTTTCCTGCTACTGCTGCGGATTCGGTGGCGCCACCGGCGCCGGCGGAGGCTGTAAGGGCGGCCGGGCTTCGGTTTCCGTGGCCACGGCGATATTGATGGCGCGGAGTTGTTGCAGGGCGAGAGCGGCGCTTTGCGCCACCGTGGGATCGAGCGGCCGGCCGAATGCCGGCGCCAGATCCACCGCCAGATTGTATTGGATGGCTTTGAGATACCCCGGCGGGAAACTCACTGTGTCGCCCAGGGCGAAGCCGTCGCCCAACTGCGCCCAGACGAACAGATCAGCGGTAGAGGCACCATCGTTCGGAATTGGCCAAAATCTGAGCGTGGTGCAGCCGTTGGCGTCGAACGAGTTGTCGTTATACAGAACGGTTTGCAGAGCGTCTGAGGCGCTGCGGGAGAGGATCGCCGCCCATCCGGCGGCATCCACCATCCTGAGCGGTCTGGTGACCCCCGCGCGCAGCGTATTGGCGCGCTCGATGCGCACGGGCCGGGTGGTGTTGAAATCCCCGTTCGGCCCCATCGTGTACGCCTGCTTCGCCGTGGTGAGGACGTTCTGAAAGTTGGTGATGGTGAAGATTTGCAGGCCCTGGACGTTCCAGTTCTCGAGAAGGGTATTGAGGACCGCGAGGGCGTAGGTGTAGTCCTCGGTGGCCGGCGTTTCACCCGCCGCCAGCACGCCCAGGATGGTCAGGGCGGTGTTGATAATGTCCGATGCCAACATGGGCTACTTCCTCTTTTTGGGCTTGGCCGCGGGCGGCTGTAGATCGGCGATCTGCTCGTCGCGGTCGGCCAGGTCCTCGCGCGACTGTTGCTCCATGTTGGCGAGCTCCTGGGTGGTCTCCGCGTGGGCCGCCACCTCTTCGTTGAGTGCCGTCAGGAGCCGCTCGTTCTGCTCATCGGTCTTCTGCTGCGTGCCCGCCGGCTGTGGCGGAAACGGTGTCGGGGACCACTCCTCGCCGAGACCGTCCGCCTGTTCCTGGCTGTGGACGAGCATACTGCGCCCGTCCGGGTGGTAGCGCGCCGCAGGGAATGGCCGGAACACGTAGGGCAGGCTGGTGATATGCTTCACCGGGGGTACGCTTTTGGCGCGGGGATAGTTGGACTGTTGTTCGGACATGGGTTGATTGGTCTCCTGGGTTAGGGGGTGATGGTGTAGACCGCCGTGTCCACCGCGCTGGGTTTCCACAGCGGCGAATTGCAGCCGACGACCTTCAGCGTTGTAGTGACGCTGATGTCGAAGGCGCCACTGTAGGCCGTGCCGGTGGAGGGGCAGGCTGGCGTGCCGCCGTCCACGGTGTAGAGAATCGAACTGGAATGCGTGGCGGATAGCGTCACGCTCTGCGTACTGGCGTAGGTCCCCGCGCCTGGGGAATCGACCGGCGTGGCCACCGTTCCCAGCAGCATGGCCGGCCCCGTGCCGTTGAGGCTCTGCCCAAACAGGTAGAGGACCGAGGCGAGCAGAAGTATTAGCGGTCTCACCGCGTGACCCTCCAGTTCAAGGTCACCGCGCCAGGCGTAACGGCCGATGACTGATCCTTATTGCACACGTCGAAATTCACGTAGCCGGTCGTCGGGAAAGCCACGATCGTCAGAGTGTCGCCTGGCCTGTAGCCGGTCACACCCTTGATCGTCACGTTCGGCGTGAACTCAATCACGTCGGTGGCCACGACGTTGGCAGACCCTACTGAATTGACTGAGCCAGGGGTGACCGCTTGGCAGGCATTCGCGGAAATCTGGCTGACCGCCAAGGCCAGCGCCCCGCTGTCGATGGTCTTTGCGAGCGTCGCGGTGGACGGGATACTGGTCCCATTCAGGCTCGTCTCGCACCCGCCAACTTGCGGATTGAGCAACTGGAAATTCGTGCCGTCATAAGTCAGGACGGCCACAGCAGCGGTGTTGATGTCGTTCTGCACCAGCGCCGTCGTCCCGCACTTCTTGATGGTCTTCGGGCCGCCAGCGATGCTGTTTACAGCGAGTGTGGGATCAGCGCCGGAATTGGCGTATCCCGAGAGCATCCGCACCGTCAAGCCGGCAGTGTACGCGGTAGCTGGCGGGGCCAGCGTCACCGTCATCGCTGTGACCGAACCGCTCCCCACTGCGTATTCCGTGGAGTTCAGGTCGCTAAGACTTTTGAGGGTCGGATCACTGGAGGTGACCGCGGCCAAAAGTTGGTTCGTGGTCCCCGGCCCGACTCCTCCGATGGCCGCGGCCGCCGCGCCGTTGATGGCTACTGAATGCTGCGTAGCACCGTTGTTCACGTTGCAGGTCGAGCCAAGCGCGCAGGTCTGGCCATTCGGAGTGGTGGCCGCCCCAGACAGCGCTGGGGCGTTTCCTACAGCTTGAATTTCCCAATAGGTTCCATCGAACGTCAGCGCGACCGGGATGGCAAGCAGATCATTGGCGGCAAGCACGCTTGCGCCCTGCCACTTGCGGACGTGATAGGGGCTGCTGGAATTGGCGTTGACCGTGACATCCCCGGTATTCGGCGTGCTTGCGGTAAGCAGGATTGAGTCACCCGCGGCTGGGACGAACGTCGGAGAAGTCGTGCAGGTCTGCGCCGTGCCGGTGCCTGAACCGGCGCAGGCGAGCGGGCCAACCAGATCATGCGCCGTGGCGTCGGTGATCGCACCGGTGCTGGTGGTGTTCTTGACGATTCCGGTTCCTAAAGTGCCCCAGTTCTGAGCCGCGCTGCCCAGAGTGAGGGTGACGGAGTTTGCCACTCCAGTACCGCCGTTCGCAGCCGCGATGATTCCGCTCACACACGGGCCGGCCTGGGGATTGAGCAACTGAAACTGGGTGCCGTCGTAAGTTGCCACCGCCACCGCCGTGGTGGTCAGATCACTGGCAACCAAGGCCGTGGCGCCGCATTTCGTGATGGCCGTAGCGGTAAGACCGTTGACGGCCAAAGTCGGAGCGGCGCCGCTGTTCGCTGCGACCGGCAGCCAGCGAACCGTTAGACCCGCGGTAAGCGCGGTCGCGGCCGGAGCCAGCGTGACAGTCTGAGCTTGCGCTATGCCGCCGCCCACCACGTAGAGGGTGTGTTCCAGATCGCCCAGGCTCTTGCCGGACGGATCCGCCGAGGTATTGCCAGCAACGATGTCGTTGTTGGGAATCGTGACGCCCTTGACATCGGTGGCCGTGGTCCAGACGGGGAGCTGGTGAATGGTCGGTGTGCCGCTGGCCGTGACGCTGCCGCCGCCGCTGATGGCGTTGCCGGTGACATCGTGGACTTCCCAGGCTTGGCTGTTCAACGTGGCGAAGCCGTTGGCGCCGATGGTCACGCCGGGCATCACCTGGTAAGTCGCCGTGGCCGCCGAGCCGTTGATCGCCAGCGTCACGCCCGACACCGCGCTGGCGGAAGTGTTCGCCAGGGTAATTAGGCTGATGAAGGCCGTGGTGTCGGGAGGCGCGGTGTAAAGAATGGCGTTGGCCGTGGTCAGTAGTCCTTGAGCCAGCACGCCGTAACTCGGCACGCCCTGGGTTTGGGCATTACCGAAGATCGTATAGGACACAACCGACGTTGTGCCTGCGAGGCCCTGAATGGTGCTCTGGGACGCCAGGGGGATGGTCCCCACGTTCTGGGCATTCTGGGCTACAAGCAGGGGGAGGGTGAGGAGGATTGCAACGAGAAATCGTTTCATGGTTTGAACCTTTCGAGGAGAAAGACGGGGGCGATCAGAAAAAGAGACCGCCCCCAATTCACAAGGATGGTCGATTAGTCGATCACCAGGTACGCGGTGATGTTGGCTAGGGCTTCGCTGCTCGAGTGCGTGGCGAAACCAATCCCTAGCACGTCGCCGGCGACGAAGGTTTGGACGTGGGTGCTGTCGGAGCAGCTTGTCCCGGTGCCCACCGTACACGTCATGGTCGTGGACGAGCCGTTCTTATATAGGGTGAATACGCCCGAGGTGGTGGCGTCGCTCCCAGCCGTACCGGCAGCGATAGACATCAGGCGGACGGTCCCGGTGTGATTCATGACCGGGCCCAGGGTATCGGCGGCCTGGGTGCAGGCCAGCGCGGCGAACTGCCCTAGCCCAAACAGGCCGAGGTTGGATGCCGAAGCAGTTGCCGTGCCGGAGCAGGAGCCTTCCAGCCTGGTATTGATGTTGCTCCACATCCCCGCGCAGTCCATAATCTGGCCCGTGGCGATGTTCGGCCGCGGCAGATTCGGCTGTAAGGAGGCGGTACAGGCGCCGGCGAGGATCGGCCCCAGGTCGAAGTAGTTCGGAGGTCCGATCCAAACCACGGCGCCGGAGACGTGTCCGGTACGCGCGCTGCCGCGGCCCACGCCGCGGCGAACGCGCCAGACACTCGTCGAGCCGATCTGGGTGAGGATCTCTTCGTACTCCCGGTCAACGAAGATCCCGGTGGCGACCTGGGTCCCGTCGTAGGCGTAGACGCCCGTCGAGCTGGTGAGAGAGATGGTCTGGTCGGTCACGCCTTGCGCGGCGGCCAGGGTGGTCTGCGTGGTGGTGGCCTGCCCGAAGCAAAGCGCAGCCAGCAGAAGGAAGGTGAGAGAGATTCTGGTAAAGGTTTTCATGGTAATGGTTTTCCTCTCAATGGATGTGCATGGTCGCTCTACGAGCAGACGCGGCACCCCCACTCGGGACGCGGCGCCACCCAGCCGAACATGATGTCGCAGCGGGTCGCAAAGACGTCGTTCACAATGTCGTACTGGGAGACGCAGCGGATCGAGATCCCGGTGTCGGGATCGGTCTGCCGCGCCTTCCATTCGACGGCCTTGGGGAGATCCAGCGGCACGCAAGCCCAGGCATACGCTTCCCGATGGAAACTCATGCCCTGCGGGCTCACATAGCTGGCGGTGCCGAACGGGTAGACTTGCACCCCGTCCCCCGGCGAGGCGTCGCACGTCTTGTAGGGGCCGGAAGTGATGATGGACGGATAGATCGGCACGACCGCCAGGGCGCTGCCGTCCGAATTGACATCGGCGGTCACAACGAACTGCCGGCCGCCTGCCAGCGCATCTCCGGACACCGGGTTCACGGCGTGGACCAACGTGCCGCTGGCACCGAGGACGATGATATCGCCCGCTTTGAAAATGCCGGTCGCGCTGGTGCCGCAAGCTTTGAGGTTGAGGCTGGCGCCGAGTTGGCCGGCGCCATTCACCAGCGGGGCGGCGGGGAAAGCGCCGAGCGTGTGGGTGCGGAGGTTCTGCGCGCGCAGCCAGGTGAAGCCGGCGCCCTTGCCCATGTATCCCTTGATGTACTGCTCGGAGATCTGGGCGGAGGACTGGAATAGGCCCTTCAAGGCGTCGATGATGTAGGTGTTCATGTTGGGCGTGATAACCATGTACACTTCGTCATCGACGGGGGCCGCATTGTTGTCCAGGGCTTCCAGCGCGCTCAGGTAGACGGCGAAGGCCGTCGTGCTCTGAGGGGGCGTGGCGGGGGTGCCCACGGAATTGGGGGTCGCCCGGTAGCACACGTTCAAGCCGTGGATTTCCGCGGCGTTGGCCAGGGCGACGGCCGCGCTGTTGACGTAGCGGTCGCCGAAGCGGTCGATGGTAAGCGTTTCCTCCCGCGAGGTGAACGAGAAGCCCGTATGCTTCTGGGTGTCCACCACCAGAGGGACCTTGTTTTCGGTAACATCCTGGATGACCAGGACGGCGCCGTCGGTCGCCAGGAACTTGACCGGCACGCGCAGGTTGAGGGTGTCGCCGATTTTGGCGCCCTTGTTGGCGAAGTGCTCACGGTAGTCTTCGTGGTGAGCCACCTTCGCAAAGCCGAGGTTGTTCTCGAAGCGCCGCAGGAGTTCGTTGGTGATGACCTGCGGCGTCAGAAGTACGTTAGCCACGTTATTTCCTTTTGAGTTGCGCCTCGCGCGCCCTCTGCCACTTCTTGTAGTCGCTGGCACTCGCCTCGTCATGCACATCGAATGCGGGCGTGGCTCCGCTGGAGCGGAGCGTGGTCGGGGGCTTACTGGCGCTCGAAACTTGCTTCCCCTGGGGTCTCGGAGGCTGAGCGGAAGATGTGGCGGGAGTTTTGGCGGGAGCCCAGAAGCTAAGGTAAAACAGCGTGACTAATTGCGGGTACCCTGCCTCGCCGATGGTGGGGATCTCCGGTCGAAACGGGAAGCGCTTTGGACTGAGAACGGCGAGGGCCCGAATTTCGTCATCCGCGAAGGC